>JBEDUI010000288.1:0-4053 GCA_040414495.1 Mycobacteriales bacterium | reverse complement strand
ACATCGTCGCGCACAACCTCTCGGTGATGATTGCCCTCACCGACGGTGCGGCACTGACGCTCAGGAACGACCCGGACCGGGCCAGCGGCGCACTGGGCGAAGCGTCCCGGGCCGGCCGGGCCGCGCTCACCGATATGCGCCGCGTCCTCGGCGTGCTGCGCAACTCGGACGATGCGGCAGCGCTCGCCCCGGCGCCGGGCATCGCCGACCTGGAGGCCCTGCTCGACACGGTCCGGCACACCGGGCTGGAGGTCCGGTACGAAACCACCGGTCCGCTGACCACGCTGGAGCCGGGCGTCGCGCTCAGCACGTACCGGATCGTGCAGGAGGCGGTGACCAACACGCTCAAGCACGCCCCGGAAGCGCGCGTCATCGACATATCGCTGGACGTGAAAACCGACGGCGTACAAATCCTGATTCTCGATGACGGCCGCGGCACCGAAAGCGCCGCGCACGGCAGTGGGCACGGCGTGGTGGGGATGCGGGAACGCGCGGCCATCCACCAGGGCGAGGTCCAGGCCGGGCCGACCCCGCGCGGTTGGTTGGTACGCGCCTGGCTGCAAACGCCGGCCGCTCTCGCCATGGCGCGCGCGTGATCCGGGTCCTGCTCGCCGACGACCAACCGTTGCTGCGTATGGGTTTCCGCATGGTGCTCGACGCCCAGAACGGTATCGACGTGGTCGGCGAGGCGGCCGATGGCGCCAGCGCGATCGCGGAGGTGGTCCGGCTCCGGCCCGACGTCGTCGTCATGGACGTCCGGATGCCCGACGTGGATGGCATCGAGGCGACCCGACGCATTACCGCGGCCACACCGGAAACCAAGGTATTGATCCTCACCACATTCGACCTGGACGAATACGCGGTGGCCGGATTACGGGCCGGTGCGAGCGGATTCTTGCTCAAGGACGTACTGCCCGACGAACTGGCCGCGGCGATCCGGACCGTCAACACCGGCGACGCGGTCGTAGCGCCGGGAGTGACCCGTCGACTGCTCGACCGATTCGTATTACCCGACACCACGACCGCGTCCCGAGGCATTAACGCGGACCGACTCGACCTGCTCACCCAACGCGAACGCGAGGTACTCGGCTGCGTAGCGCTCGGCCGGACCAACCTCGAAATCGCCGCCGAATTGCACCTGTCCGAAACCACCGTCAAAACCCACGTCAGCCGAATACTCGGCAAACTCGAATTACGCGACCGCGTTCAGGCCGTGATCTTCGCGTACGACACTCATCTCGTCCGCCCGGCCGACTAGCCTCAGCTGCCGACGGGAATTCGTGCCGTACGCAGGAGCCAGAACGCGCAGAGTAGGGCGATAAGCGCGCCGACGGTCAGGCGGCACCAACGCGCAACAATACGTGAGGAGTTTCAGGTCTCCACGTCGAGCGATGGATTCGGCTTGATGAGTCCTGTTTGGTAGGCGATAACCACCAATTGCGCGCGGTCACGTGCACCTAGCTTTGTCATCGCATGACTGACGTGAGTACGTATTGTCGCCGGGCTCAGGAATATGGCGGCACCGATCTGTTCATTGCTCAATCCCTGCCCTACCATCGCCATCACTTCCCGCTCGCGCGGCGTCAACGCCGCAAGCCGCGCATCTGCTGCCTGGGCGACAATCCGCCCCGCGGTAAAACGGGATATGAGGCGCCGCGTGATTCGCGGCGCGAGCAGCGCGTCGCCGGCGGCGATCACGCGAATAGCGTGCAAAAGCTCGGCCGGGCCGGCGTCCTTGAGCAGGAAGCCACTGGCGCCGGCCTGCAATGCATCGAAGACGTACGCATCGGTGTCGTACGTGGTCAGAATGAGAACGTGCACGTCCTCGAGTCCGCGCACTTTCGCTATTTCTTTAGTGGCCTCGATCCCGTCCAACTGGGGCATACGAATATCCATCAAAATGACGTCGGGCCGGGTCGCTCGCGCCAGGTCGACCGCGGCAGCGCCAGTGGCGGCCTCACCGACGACTGTGATGTCGTCCTCAAGATCGAGCAGGACCTTGAAGCCGGACCGTACCAGGCCTTCATCGTCGGCAACCAGGACCTTGATCGGCGTTGCGGCTGAGGAATCCACTAGCCCACGGATCCGGTCGGTACGAGCGGAAGTCGCGCGTTGACTTCGAATCCGCCTCCGGCCAGGGCTTTCGCGGTCAACTCTCCGCCAAGCAAATGGCACCGCTCCTGCATTCCGAGAATGCCGCGACCTGGGTCGCCGTTTCGGCCGTGTTCATGCCGGAACGCTACATCGTCGTCAGCGGGCTGCTTCGCGTTGGTCACCCGCAGGGCCAGGACATCGGTGCCGTAATGCACCGCGACCGTCACCCGGGTTGGGCCTACGTGGCGGATCACGTTCGTGATCGATTCCTGCAGTATTCGGTACGCCGCGCTGCCCACGGCACTGGGAACCGACGCCGCTGACGTGTTCATGTCAAGTTTGATATCCAGCCCGGCATCGCGTGCTTTCGCGGTGAGTTCGTCGATTTGATCGAGGCCCGGGTGCGGCTTGCGCTCATCATCGACGTCGCGCAGTACGCCGAGGATCGCACGCATTTCCCGTAACGCTTGAGCGCTGGTGTCTTTAATGGTTTCCAGTGTTTCGCGCACCTGTTCCGGTCGTTTGTCCAGAACGTGGGCAGTAATGCCGGACTGGACATTGATGATCGCGATCGCGTGGGCGACGGTGTCGTGGACCTCGCGCGCGATCCGGAGCCGTTCGGCATCGACCCGGGCGCGTGCTTCTTCCTCGCGGGTCCGCTCGGCCAATTCGGCGCGTTGCTGCGCTTCGGCCGCGATGAACCGTCGGGTCCGGGCCGACTCACCGAGCGCCGCGCTCATGACGGACGCGCCGATCCGGAAAAACACCCAGCCGATGGCGGCCCGGGGTTCGATATCGGACGAGGCGATCAACCAGCCGACGGTCAGAGCGGTGATCCCGGTACCCGCGATCATCAGCGAGCGGCGTCCATCGCCGTACGCGGCGACCGTGTACAGCGCGACGAACAGCCCCAGCCAGCCCGGGCCGTCGCGGAAGTCGAGGCTGTAATACGTCAGGCTGGCAACGCCGGTGACGAGCAACACCGGTATTGGCCAGCGGCGGCGCCCGATCACGGCGAGGCCGCTGACAATCAGCAGGACGTAGCCCAGATGTCCAAGCTCGCCCAGCGGACGAACCGGCGTCACACCGTGCGGATCGCGGGCCACGGTGCCCTGAATCTGCATCACCGTGATGAACACAGCGAGCAGCGCGTCCTGCGCTATGACAGGGAGTGGGAACCAAGCGGGGCCGCGTTGCATGCCCGCGAGCATAGGGCCCGCCGCGGCGATTTCGGCTCACCCCAGGCGTGCGGTCGGCTACCACGAGCGGAGTGCTCCGAAGCGACCAGCTACGCAGATCTGCGTGCAGCTAGCGGATCTGGCTTGCTCCCTACCAGCACGCCGGTCAGATCCAGCCGGCCAAGGCAACGTTCCAGCTGTCGCCGACCGGGATCGTCAGCGGGCAGGAGGATGCGTACGAACCGGGATCGCCTCGCCCCAATTCGGCACCGTGCCTGCGCAGCCAGGACCGACACTCGGTCCTGCTCGTCGGCGGGCACGCCAGATTCGGCACCCCGAGCACAGCACCAGACCGGGACGCGCTCCTCGGCGCGCCGGGCATGCCACATTCGGCGCCTTGCCTTCGCAGCCCCGCGCCCCTCCTCCTCTGGGCGGCGTTATCCGCTGGGGAGGCCGGGTTGGTCGTGCATGGTATTGCGTCGGGGTTGTTGCCGCGGATCGACTATTGGTGGTGGGATGACATGCGGAATTCCTTTGAGAAAGACGATGTGCCAACCCTCGTGGTGCACGATCCAGTGATGGTGATGGCAGAGCAGGACGAGGTTGTTTAGTGCCGTGGGTCCGCCGTCTGCCCAGTGTTTGACGTGATGTGTCTGGCACCAGGCGGCGGGGGCGGTGCAGCCGGGGTGTATGCAGCCGATGTCGCGGGCGACGATGGCGCGGCGGATTCCGGTGGGAATGGTTCGGGTGGCTCGGCCGATATCTAATGGTTCGCTGTGGG
>JBEDUI010000287.1:0-22648 GCA_040414495.1 Mycobacteriales bacterium | reverse complement strand
AGTAATGCCGCAGTAAAGGCGTTGCGCTGGTCAGAGCTGAGCCGATTCGCCGCCATGCGCGTCTCCTGCTGGGTCGTCTGGCGTAACCGGCGGCTATCGTACGACTCTCGTCGACATAACGCCATGCCCGCTAAGCTGCGAATATGTCCTTGACAGCAGCGGATTTGCGGTTCATCGACGGCAATACCCCGACCGACCTGACCGAGCGGTGCCTGGCCGCTACCGCTACGCCGGCGGTATTTCTGGCCGTGACCGCCGACCGCGCCCGGGCGGAGGCCGCCGCCAGCACCAAACGGCAGGCGGCCGGTGCCGCGCTCGGCCCACTGGACGGGCTTCCGGTGACGTACAAGGATCTCATCGACGTGGCCGGTTTCCTCACCACGTCCGGCTCGCGGACCACGCCAGAAACCAAGGCCGCGGCCGACGCTGAATGCGTACGGCGACTCGGTCGGGCCGGCGCGGTGTGTATCGGCAAGACGAATTTGAGCGAGTTCGCATTTTCCGGGCTGGGGATTAATCCGCATTTCGGAACTCCGGCCAACCCGGCCGATTCCGGCCGCATTCCCGGCGGTTCATCCTCGGGCGCGGCGGTCGCGGTTGCGGTCGGGGCGGCGGTGGCGTCGGTGTGTACGGATACCTCGGGCTCGGTCCGGGTACCGGCCGCGTTCACCGGCCTGGTGGGATTCCGGCCGACGCAGGCCCGTTATTCGCGCGATGGGGTGGCCGCGCTGGCTGACAGCCTGGATACGGTCGGGGTGATTACGGCGCGCGTCGCCGAGGCGGCGTTGTTCGACACTGTGCTCGGCACACCAGCGGAACCAAGCGCACCCGCCACCGAATTGATCGTTCCGACCGGCGATATTGTGACCGACCTCGAACCAGCGGTGGCGCAGAATTTCGCGGAATTCCTCCATACGGCAGAAGCACGGGGAATGCGAATTACCGAGCGCCCGGTGCCCCCGTTTGATTCCGCGCAATCGGTCATGGCCGATTTCGGCACTCTGGTCGCGGCCGAGGCGCATGAGCGGTTGATCGCTCTGCTCGATACGCCCGCCGGCGCGTTGATCGACCCGTGGATCGCCCGCCGAATTCGGGCCGGCGCCTCGGCCGATCGGGCCGCCCTGCTGGAACGCCGCCCGGCGCTGATCGAGGCGCTGCGTGCAGACATCGGCGACGCACTGCTGGCGTTCCCGACCGTGCGGCACGTGGCCCCCGAACGCGCCCCGCTGCAGGCCGACTACGACACCTGGACGGCGGTGAATGCGTCCACGTTGCGGGCCACCATGCCCGGCAGCTATCTGGATATGCCGGCGATCGCGTTGCCGACGGGCCGGGACAACAACGGCCTGCCCACCAGCGTCCAACTCAGCGGGCCGATCGGGTCCGATAACCGGGTGCTACGAACCGCGCTGCGCCTCCAGGTCGGCCAGTAGGACCGGGAAGATCGGTAGCCGTTCGCGCATCCGCTTATTACGTTGCATTGCCGGTAACAATGCGCCGAATACGAACCCGCGGCCACGTACCGGCGGCACATCCCGTAATTCCCGAACGCCAGGCAACGCCGCGAGACGGGCCCGTTCAGCAGCGTCCATACCCCACACCCATTGCGGCGGCTGATACGCAGTCTCTTTCTGAGACCACGCGGCCTGCCGCGCGATCATCCACGCCGGCACCGCGTCAAAAAGCAGCGCGCCCTCGGGGAAATACCCGGCGCACAGGCTGACCAACGTGTCGACCTCATCGCGTTGCAAATACATCAGCAGACCCTGCGCCGTAATCAGCACACCGTTCGAAGCGTCGACTTCCTCGGCCCAGCGGGCATCCAACGCCGACGCCGGTACCGACGTATTACGCGGGCCGTTCGGCAACAACCGCCGCCGAATCCCCAGCGTCTCGGGCAGATCGACGGTGAGCCAGCGGACGCTGCCGTTGTCGACCCGCCAGAACTGCGTCTCCAGACCCTCGCCCAACGCCACCACCGTGCCGGCCGGATGCCGCTCCAGAAACCGCCGTACCTCCGCGTCGAACGCCGCCACCCGCAGCGCCTGCCACTGCCCGGCCGCCCCCGGCGTCTTGAACTTGCTGAAGTCGTAGTCGATCCGGTCGACCACCTCGATAGCCTTCGGATCAGCCAGCACCGGCTTGCGGCCGCGGGCGCCCTGCGCGCGGTGGTAGAGGTTCCACAGCAGGGTCTCGGGTACGCCGTGCAGGTTGACCCGGACTTTCTCGTTGACCGCGGGAGTGTCTTCGGACATGCGGTGCAGATTAGCGGGCTAGGCGGGCTTCAGCCGACCGAGTTGATCCCGGCGTGCCAACGCCATCACGTACGCCTGCACATCCCGTAGCTCGAGCGCCTCGCCCTCATCCCGCAGTCGGGTAATGACCGGCTCGACCTCCTCGGTCCACCACGCATGGGCGAACTCGCCGCGGTCGCGCAGTTCCCGGCCGGCCAGCATCTTCCGGTACGCCCAGGCCTCGGCCGCATCGGCCAGCCGCAGCCATTCGGTCGGGTCGTCCAGCCACAGGTCGGTCCGTACGTCGTCCGGCAGCGGTACCCGTTCCAGGAACAGCCGCTCGGCCGCCTTGCTCGGCAGATGTTGGGCGGTCAGGCAGCACATGGCGTACGCGATCGTGCAGATTCGCTGCACCCGGGCGGTGATCGTGATGCGCTCCAGCGCCCGCGCGACCGAGACGCGGTGGTGCCCGTCCCGTACGAAGTACATGTCGCCGAGCTGGATCAGATCGACCGGCGGCAGCTCGACCCCGGTCACCACGGCCGTCGCGACCCGCCGCCACCGGTCCCGCGACTGCACCTGCAACGGACGGAACTGCCGGTCGAAATCACCGACGCGACCGACCGTACCGACGATCCCGTCGAGCGGAACCTCGCGCTGCCCGAGGTCCTGCACAGCGCCCTCACCCAGCGCGGTCAGGGCGTCCGAGAGCGTCATGATCCGCATGGGATCGTCGACCGCGCTGCGCACCTTGCGCAGCACCGAGCGCAGTCGGCTGGCGGCGAAATCCGGCAGCACGGGGTCGGTCTGAGTCGGCGACATATCACCGCCAACAGGTCGTTCCCACCAGAGATTCCAAATCGATCGTCAGGATTCGGGCATGATCGATGCACGTGGTTGTCCGGGACAGCGCAGCGACGCCGACGTCTCTGACGAACGGCACCGCGGTGGTGCCGGATGAGGGGAGACATCGTGAAGTACATGATCATGCTGTACGGGTCGCAACAGGATTACGACATGCTGTCCGGGAAACCATCCGAGCAGCGGCCGTGGACCGCCGAGGAACAGGCGGCCATGAACGAATTCATGATGAAGTGGAATCAGGATCTGGTGGATTCCGGGGAATTCGTGGACGCGCAGGGTCTGACCGCGCCGGCGCACGCGCGCCGGATCCAGTTGCAGAACGGCGTTCCGGTCGTTACCGACGGGCCGTACCCGGAGACGCAGGAAGTGCTGGCCGGCTACAACATCGTCGAATGCGCGAGTTTTGACCGGGCCACCGAGATCGCGGCCCGGCTGGTGAAAACACCGCATCCGGCCGATACGGAGCTCGCGCGCGAATGGTTCGTCGATGTACGGCCGGTCGCCGAGAGCGGGGCGGATCTGGACGCATGAACGATATCGAGGGCCTGCTGCGTCGGTTGGCGCCGCAGGTCCTCGGTGCGATTGTCCGGCGGTACGGGCATTTCGATACCGCCGAGGACGCGGTGCAGGAGGCGCTGCTGGCTGCGGCCACGCAATGGCCGGCCGACGGGGTACCGGAGAATCCGCGCGGCTGGCTGATTACGGTGGCCGGACGGCGGCTGACCGATCTGCTGCGCAGCGAACAGGCCCGGCAGCGGCGGGAGGACACCGTGGCCCGCTGGGCTCTGACCTCGCCGGCGCCGCCGGCCGCGGACACCGACGACACGCTCGTTCTGCTGTTCATGTGCGCGCATCCGGCCCTGGCCCCGGCGGCGCAGATCGCGTTGACGCTGCGGGCGGTCGGCGGGCTGAGTACGGCCGAGATCGCCCGCGCGTTCCTGGTACCGGAGCCGACGATGACCCGGCGGATCAGCCGGGCCAAGCAACGCATCCGGTCCAGCGGAATTCCGTTCGGCCTGCCGCCTCCGGCCGAGCGGGCTTCGCGGCTGGCGTCCGTGTTGCACGTGCTGTACCTGATCTTCAACGAGGGGTACGCGAGCACGTCCGGTCCGCGGCTGGCCCGGACCGAGTTGTCGGCCGAGGCGATTCGGCTGACCCGCATGGTGCACCGGTTGCTGCCCGCTGACGGCGAGGTCGCCGGCCTGCTCGCCTTGATGCTGCTCACCGACGCCCGCCGGCCGGCGCGGGTCGGGCCGGATGGTGGGCTGATCCCGATGGCGGAGCAGGACCGCAGCCGCTGGGATGCCGACCGTATTGCCGAGGGGGTCGCGTTGATTTCCGGGGCACTGCCGCGCGGTCCGGCCGGGCCGTACCAGCTGCAGGCCGCGATCGCCGCGGTGCACGACGAGGCACCGACCGCCGAAGATACGGACTGGCCGCAAATTCTGGCCTTATACGAATTGTTGTTACGTATTTCGGACAATCCCGTGGTGGCGTTGAATCACGCCGTCGCGGTAGCGATGGTGCACGGGCCGAACGCTGGCCTGGAATTGCTCGGTCAGCTTGAATCCGATGACCGGATCGCCGCGGATCACCGGTTGCATTCGGTGCGGGCGCATCTGCTGGAAATGTCCGGCAATAAATCGGAAGCACGGGAATCGTACGAAATGGCCGCTGCTCGGACGAGCAGCCTGCCGCAACAACGCTATCTGCATGCCAAAGCCCGCGGTTGCCAGTAACGTTCCCGCATTTGCAATGGCGAAATAGCCGATAGCCTTGCAGCTGCGGCGGTAGGCTGACCCATGCACAGCTACCGAATCGGGGAAGCCGCCGCCTTGATGGGCGTCAGCGGAGACACCTTGCGACGTTGGGTCGACGGCGGGAAATTGCCGGCGCAACGCGATGAGCAGGGTCATCGGATCATTCCCGGCGCCGACCTGGCCGCGTTCGTCCGGAAACGTAATAACAACGACAACCAGCACGTCGGCTCATCCGCCCGCAACCACTTAGCCGGGATCGTCACCGAGGTCATTCTCGGGGACGTATCCGCGCTGGTGGAAATCCAGGCCGGGCCGTTCCGAGTGGCATCCATGATCAGCCGGAAATCGGCCGACGAATTGGCGTTGGAACCGGGCGTTCCGGCCGTAGCGGTCATCAAATCAACCAACGTCGTGATCGAAAAGCCATAAATCGAGGGAATCCGTGATCCGAATTCTGGCTGCCCTCAGCGCGGCCGTGCTGCTGACCGCCGCCGCCTGTTCCTCCGACTCGCCATCCGGCTCAGCTAAGGCGAAATCCCCGACCGCGAAAATCAGCGGAACGGTGACCGTGTTCGCCGCGGCCTCGCTGACCGAGACGTTCCAGTCGCTGGGAAAGACGTTCGAGTCCCAACATCCCGGCAGCAAGGTCGTTTTCAACTTCGGCGGCAGCGACACCCTGGCCGCCAGCATTACCAATGGCGCGCCGGCCGACGTTTTCGCCGCCGCCAGCACCAAGACCATGCAGACGGTCAGCAGTGCTACCGGCACCCCGACAACGTTCGCCCGCAATCAATTGGAAATCGCGACGCTGCCGGGAAATCCGAAAAACATCAATTCGCTCAAGGACCTCACCGACCCGAACATCAAGGTCGCGCTGTGCGCCAAGGAGGTGCCGTGCGGCGCGGCGGCGCAAACGGCACTCGAGAAGGCCGGACTCAAACTGACGCCAGTGTCGTACGAACAGGACGTCAAGAGCGCACTGACCAAAGTAGAACTCAAAGAAGTCGATGCGTCCATTGTGTACAAAAGCGATGTGAAATCGGCCGGTGGAAAAGTGGCGGGCGTTGATTTCGCCGAATCGGCCCAGGCGATCAACACGTATCCGATCGCGCAGCTGAAGAACGCGCCCAACCCCAACGCGGCCAAGGCGTTCATCTCGCTGGTCACCTCCAGCCAGGGCCAGCGGGTGCTCACGAGCGCCGGATTCCTCAAGCCGTGACCGGTTTCCGTAGCGACATCCTCACCGGCCGCCGGATCCGCAACGGCGTGCCATTGCCGTTGCTGCTGCCGGCACTGCTCGGGCTGGCTTTTCTGGTCCTGCCGCTGATCGCGCTGCTGATTCGGGCGCCATGGCACAGGCTGCCGCAGGAGTTGACCAGCACCGGGGTCTGGACGGCGCTGCGGCTGTCCCTGGAAACGGCGACGCTGGCCACCGCGGTCTGCCTGGTGTTGGGCGTGCCGTTGGCCTGGCTGCTGGCCCGAACCCGGTTCCCCGGCCGTCGCCTGGTCCGGTCGCTGGTGATCCTGCCGCTGGTGCTGCCGCCGGTGGTCGGCGGTGTGGCGCTGCTGTTAGCGCTGGGCCGAAACGGGGTGGTCGGCCGGTGGCTGGATGACGCGTTCGGGATCACGCTGCCTTTTACGACGGCCGGGGTGGTGGTCGCCGAGGCGTTCGTGGCCATGCCGTTCCTGGTGATCAGCGTGGAGGGGACGTTGCGGGCGGCCGATCCGCGGTACGAGGAGGCGGCCGCGACGTTGGGCGCGTCCCGGTTCACCGCGTTCCGTCGGGTGACGCTGCCGTTGATCGGCCCGGGTATCGCGGCCGGTGCGGTGCTGGCCTGGGCCCGGGCGTTGGGCGAGTTCGGCGCCACCATCACGTTCGCCGGCAACTTCCCCGGCCGGACCCAGACGATGCCGCTGGCGGTGTACCTCGCGCTGCAGGAAAATCCGGACGCCGCGATCGCGCTGAGCCTGGTCCTGCTGGCGGTGTCGATCGCGGTGCTGGCCGGGCTACGGGACCGTTGGATGAGCAGCCCATGAAGAGCTTGGACGCGCACCTGGTCGTAGATCGCGGCTCGTTCCGGCTCGATGTGACGCTGACCGCGGCGCCCGGCGACGTACTCGCGCTGCTCGGCCCCAATGGTGCTGGCAAAACGACGGCGTTGCGGGCATTGGCCGGGCTGACCCCGCTGACCGACGGGCACGTTCGGCTTGACGATCTGGAGTTGGATCGGCTGCCACCGGAGGCCCGGCCGGTGTCCGTGGTTTTCCAGGACTACCTGCTGTTTCCGCATTTGAGCGCCCTGGACAACGTGGCCTTCGGGCCGCGCTGCCAAGGAGCGTCGCGCGCTGTGGCGCGGGAGCAGGCCGCGGAATTGCTGGACCGCATGGGGTTGGCCGAACACGCCGCGGCCAAACCCCGGCAGCTTTCCGGCGGGCAGGCGCAACGGGTCGCATTGGCCCGGGCGCTGGCCACGCAGCCCCGGCTGCTGCTGCTGGATGAACCGCTGGCCGCCCTCGACGCGCGTACTCGATTGGAGGTACGGGCGCAGTTACGCCGCCATCTCGCCGATTTCGACGCGGTCGCCGTTCTGGTCACGCACGACCCGCTCGACGCGATGGTGCTGGCCGACCGGCTCGTCGTCATCGAGAACGGCCGGGCGGTCCAGGAGGGCACGGCGGCTGACATCGCCCGGCATCCGCGCACGGACTACGTCGCGCAGTTGGTCGGGCTGAACCTGTACCGCGGCCAGGCCAACGGTCACCAGGTCTGCCTGGCCAGCGGAGCGGCGATCGTGACCGACGATGCCCAGGCCGGGCCGGTGTTCGTCGCGTTCCCGCCGAACGCGGTCACGCTGCACCAGGAGCGTCCGGACGGGGCCAGCGCCCGCAATATCTGGCCGGTCGAAGTGCTCGGCCTGGAATCGCACGGCGACCAGGTCCGGGTCGACCTCACCGGCGACCTGTCATTGGCCGCCGATCTCACCACGGCCGCCGCGGCCGAGCTGGATCTCCACCCCGGCGCCACGGTCTGGGCCGCGGTCAAGGCGACCCAGACCCGCTCGTATCCCGCGTGATCCGGGAGCTTTTCGCCTAAGCAACCCACACTCGATCCCGCGTAACCCCAGGCGCCTCCGCCAAAGCAACCCAAGCTCGGCCCTATCCACCGTGACCTCGGGGACCCCTCCCACGGCTGCCCCAGTACCGTCGCCCCTGCATCGAGAAGGGAGGCGGCGTGCTCGCGGCAATCATCGTCTGCTGCGTGATTCTTCTTATCCTTCTTATGGCCGGGCTGATTGCCCTCGCGGTGCATAACGGTCGGGTCGCCACGCGCCGCGTCCATGCGTTGTACGAGGCCGCCACATCGGGCGACCAGACCCAACTTCGGGACTGGCTCGATCGCGGGCATTCCATCGATCTGAAGGGCCGCGAGGGCAATACCGCGCTGCATCTCGCGTACTACCACGGGCGGCAGGATGCGATCGACGCGCTCATCGCGTACGGCGCCGATGACAACCTGCGTAACCGGGAAGACCTGTCCCCGGCCGAAATGCGGGTGCTGGCCACCATCGAAGATCAGCTGGATGCGGGCGCGGACTGTTTGACCGCCCAGGGCGAATGGCAGGACAGGGAACGCGGTTGGGAAATCTACAGCGAACTCAAGCAACACGAGCGGCGTATTTATAATCCCGCGCTCGTCCGGTGCCTATTGCGCAGCGATCAGCGCCGGAAGCTGCTGTGCCTGGCGATCAAGCTCGGTGTTCGCGGCTCGGAGGAGCGGCTGGCCCAGGTGCTGCGCGGTTACGGCACCAAGGAGATGGCGACCGACTACCTCAATTGCGGCTCGCACGTGCTCGCCCAGGCCGCCGAACGATGGGCCCGCCAACACAATTACCATATCGTTCGAACGGGGCGTGGGAACGCGGTCAGCTGGGGGCAATTCTGATTTGCAACCCGAACACGGATGTACGTCGCCAACCAGTGGGAGGAATTCTTGGCTGCCATCTTCGAGCCGGTTCGTACAGCCGGGTCGTTCGTGTTCGTGTCCGGTCAGACCCCGCTGCAATCCGATGGAGGGGTTCCTGAGGACGTCGGTTCCCAGGCACAGCTGGTCATCCGGAAAATCGAGGAGCTCCTTGTCGCGCAGGGACTGGACCTGGGCGCGGTGATCAAGGTGACGTATTTCCTCACCGATATTGCCGATCTCGCGGCGGTGCGGGCCGCCCTGGATGAGGTACTGCCGGAGCCACGGCCGGCGGCCAGTCTGGTCGAGATCAGCGGACTGATCGATCCTCGGTTCCGGATCGAGATCGAAGCGATCGCCGTTCGCGGCTGAGGTCAGGTTTTCTGCAGCTGGCCCAGGAATTCCGCGTTGTTGCCGGTTTTGCTCAGCTGGCCCAGGACCAGTTCGATCGCCTGCTGGCTGTCCATTCCGGCCAGCAGTCGCCGCAGCCGCATGATGACCGAGTATTCGTCGGAAGTCAGCAGGATTTCTTCCTTACGGGTGCTGGACAACGTCAGGTCGATGGCCGGGAATATCCGTTTGTTGGCCAGCTTGCGGTCCAGGTGCAGTTCGGCATTGCCGGTGCTTTTGTATTCCTCGTAGATAACGGTGTCGGCCATCGATCCGGTGTCGATCAGGGCGGTGGCGATAATGGTCAACGAGCCGCCGTTCTCGATATTGCGGGCCGCGCCCAGCAACCGCTTGGGCGGATACAGCGCGGTCGAATCGACACCACCGGACAGAATGCGGCCACCGCTCGGTGCGGCCAGGTTGTAGGCGCGGCCGAGGCGGGTGATCGAATCCAGGAGTACGACAACGTCGTCGCCGAGTTCGACCAGACGTTTGGCTCGTTCGATCGCCAATTCAGCGACCATGGTGTGATCCGACGGCGGCCGGTCGAATGTCGAGGCGATTACCTCACCCTTGACCGAGCGCTGCATATCGGTGACCTCTTCCGGGCGCTCGCCCACCAGCACGAGCATCAAGTGACATTCCGGATTGTTGGCCGTAATCGCGTTCGCAATCGACTGCAGCACAACGGTTTTGCCGGCCTTGGGCGGACTCACGATCAATGCACGCTGCCCTTTGCCGATCGGCATTACCAGGTCAATTGCCCGGGTGGTCAGCAGGTGCGGTTCGGTTTCCAGGCGTATACGTTCCTGCGGAAACAATGGTGTGAGTTGATGGAATTCGGCTCGCTGCTTGGCTTCGTCGGGCCGCAGGCCGTTGACGGTGTCCAGACGAGCCAGCGCATTGTATTTGTCGCGCCGGTCGCCCGCACGCGGCGGCCGGGCCGCGCCGGTAATGAGGTCGCCCCGCCGCAGGTTCGATTTGCGGACCTGCGACAGCGATACGTACACGTCATCCGGGCTGGGTAAATAGCCGTCGGTACGGAGAAATGCGTGGTTCTCGAGCACGTCCAGGATCCCGGCTACCGGAAGCAGGGTGTCCTCCTCGGCCGGCTCGTTCTTGCGTTGTGTCCGCGGCTTGGGTGCGCTGCGGATTTCTGTGGTTGCACTCATTTGCGAGTGTCCTTTCTGGAGAGTGGCGCGATCTGAGCGCGCGAAAATAAGGCATTCAGCCGGCGGCGGACGCACCGCGTATAGCACGTCGGCGCACCCAAAGGCCCTGATACGTAAGGCGTTCAACGAAGGGGAGCCAAGTGCGAAAACAAGAACTTCTGCGCGACAATTGCGCTTTTATGGAGACTTGGCTGCTACCTCAAGCGAGGGCCTGGAACCGGCTCGCAAGCTCACAGTAGACGGTTGCACCGTCGTTGACAAGTAACTAAGCGCGCCGCGATTGCATTCCCGACGGCTAAGAGTCTTGTTCGGCCCGGTCCCGGATGCCCAGCAACATGCGACGCATCATTGGGTAGTCACCGAACTCCATCAACACCACGGTGATGAGCACCCCGGGACGGCGCCAGTTATAGGCCGTGTACAGCCGGCTGATCAACCGGGTCTGCCCGTCGGGCAACGGAATGAGCCGCCAGCACCAGCTTCGGATCGGTGTCCGCCACAGCAGCCAATGCGGTTCCTCGAAGCTGTCCACGATGAATGACCGTTTCGCGGACGGCTTCGGAACCATCGTCAGCCATTGACCGATCTCGATGTGCTGGAATTCGGGAACGATCCGCCGGGCGCTGGGCTGGGCGAAGTTGTCGAGCAGGTCGTTGGCGTACCACCCGGCCCGGTCGCATCCGACCTGGATCAGCCACGGCCACACCCGCTCGGGCGGCGCGCCGATCGTGACGGCCCGCGTGGACCGGTACTGCGCCCGGGCCAGCAGATCGTCACCGGGCATCGACGCGGCGATCTCGGCCGGGGTGGCCCCCCACGTACGGTGGCGGCGCCGGCGCAGCGGCGCGACCAGGCAGCGCGGCAGATCGCTGGCCGCCTCCCGCAGTTGGCGCGGCATATCGGCGGCGATCTGCGCCGCACGGGGCCAACGATCGGCCGAGCTCACGGGCTTGCGCCCATCCGATCCATGAGGCATTGCTGGCTCATACCCATATCCGCGAGGGTCGTCCAGAAGGCCTGGTACTCGATCGGGAATGACAGGGCGCCGATCCGCCACTTGTCGGCCGGGGAGAGCCCGACGCGCTTGGCCATGCTCAGCGCGTTGTGCCTCGTCATCGCTGTCGCCCCGGGACGATGCGGAACCTTGAACCGACACACAACGGGCCGGCGGCTGATTGACGTGGTCATGTCTGTCCTCCGTAGGTACTGCGGAGGCGGGCGGCGGCGAGTGCGGACGCCGCCGCCCGACAGTTGGCTACTTGTGGTTGGCGGCGAGCCATTCGGCGAAGGTCGTCTTGCCCAGTCGGGCGTTCGGACCGGCCGTGATCGAGGAATCGGTCAGCTCGGTTCCGAAGTACCGGGCATGTACGTCGCCGACGACCTTGCGCGGGTCGTTGTCGGCGGCGAGGATCTCGCGGATCAGCTCGGGGAATTTGATCTTCTCCGGCCCGGCGATCTCGATGACACCGTTGATCGGGTCAGACACGGCCGCCTCGGTCACCGCGGCGGCCACGTCGACGGCGGCGATCGGCTGCAGGTCGGCCGCAGGCACCCGTACCGTGTCGCCCTCGGTCGCGGCGTCAGCGGCAGCGCGCATGAACTCCATGAACTGGGTGGAGCGGACGATCGTGTACGGCTGGCCGGCGCCTTCGATCAGCTCCTCCTGCGCCAGTTTGGCCCGCATGTACCCACTGTCCGGCACCCGCTCGGCGCCGACGATGGTGAGCGCGACGTGGTGCGCAACACCGGCGTCGACCTCGGCCTTGAGCAGATTCCGGCCCGAGGTCTGGAAGAACTCGAGGATCGCCGCATCCGAGAAGTCCGGCCCGTTGGCCAGATCGACCACGACCTGGGCGCCGGTCAGCGCTTCGGGCAGGCCCTCACCAGTGATCGTGTTGACGCCCGAGTTCGGCGAAGCCGGCACGGCCTCATGGCCGCGGGCCCGCAGATTCTGCACGACCTGACTGCCGATGAGCCCCGTACCGCCGATAATGACGATCTTCATGTCGCGTCCCTTCTCTTGGTATGTGCCCTCAGGGTCGCGCTCTGTGGCTGCGCTCGGATCCGTCGAATGCCCTAGTTGATTTGCCTAGGGGGTTGATCAGGGACACCGGCCAGCGCCTGTCGAAGCTCCTTGCGCGAGCTGATGTCGAGCTTGGGAAAAACCTTACGGAGGTGGTATTCGACGGTACGTGGGCTGATGAACAGCTCGGCTCCGATTTCCGGATTGGTCATCCCGTTCCCGGCCAGCCGGGCGATCTGCGCCTCCTGCGGGGTGAGCAGCCGCAACGCGTCGGCGGTGCGTCGGCGGGCGGTTTCGCCCGTGGCCAGCAGCTCGCGGCGGGCCCGCTCGGCGAAGGCGGCCGTGCCGAAACCGTCAAGGAGTTCGTGGGCCGCAGCCAACTGCTCGCGGGCGTCCAGCCGACGACTCTCCCGCCGCAACCACTCGCCGTACAGGAGTCGAGCCCGGGCCAGGTGCAACGCGACATCACCGCGGGACAGTCGCGCGATCGCCTCCTCGTACAACGCCTCGGCCGCGTCACCCTCGGCCAGCAATGCCCGCGAACGAGCCTCGATTCCCAATGCCCAGTCCGTATTGCTGGCCTGGGTCCGTTCGGCCAGACGATCCAACGCGGCGGCGGCAACCTCCCGGCGTCCACTGCGGACCGCGCCTTCGATCAACTCGACCAGGACCAAGGAGTACAACGTGAGCCCGTCATGCGCAGACGCCGGCTCGGCCGCCGCGACCGCATCCTCGTAGCGAGCCAGGCCGTTGTAGAGCACCGCCTGCGCGCAGCCGATCATGCTCAGCGCCTGGGCCTGCCCCCGGGCGACCGCGTCGCGCCGGGCGTCCTCGATCAGCGGGAGGGCCTGCGACTCGTCGCCGCGGTAGGCCGCGAGCATCGGGAGCGCATAGACCAACGGCGCGGTACCGGTCGCTTGCGTAATGGCGACGGCCTCTTGCATCAGGGCCGATGCAGTAGCGAACTGACCGGCGTGAACGTGTATGCCGGCGCGGAAGCTCGCCGCGATCGGGACGATGCTCAGCGCGCCGGACTCGCGCGCGAGGCGTAGCCCCCGGCCGGCCAGGTCGCCCGACAGCCGCTCGTCCCATAGTTCGAACGCGACGCGACACGCCAGCCACAGCCAGTGGTTCACATCGGCGTCGTCCTCGCCCGCTCGTTCAAAGGCCCGCAGCGCCTCCCGTAGCTGCGGCGCACCGGCCTGAAAACCGTCGGTCACGACTGTGGCCAGTCCTCGGACCAGCGCATCGAGGGCATCTGACTGCTGTGCCGGCCTGGCCAGAGCCGCCGCGGCCACCCGTTGGACAGCGTCGTGGTCGCCGAAACGGCCGGCGTAGCTGGCGGCCGCGAACGCTTCGAGGTACGTGTCGCGGGTCAAGTGGGTGTTGAACGCGGCTAGAGCCGTAGTGGCGTCAAGCAGCAACGGCAGTGCGTCGCTGCCGCGGCTGAGCGAGTACGCGATCTGCGCGCGCAGCCGCCCGGCGCGGGCGCGTTGGAAATCGTCCAACGGGCACAGCTCGGCCATGCCCAGCAGCGCCGAGGCCGCCTCGGGCGCGGCCGACTCGATCTTGGCCTGGGCGCCGTCAAGTGCCCGCTGCCCGCGCCGTTTCGGGTCGGGCGTCAGCTCGGCCGCGCGCTGCAGGAACGCCGCCGCGGCCGCCGCCCCGCCCCGTCGCCGGGCCCGGGCGGCGGAACGTTCCAGCTCGGCCGCCACGGTCTCGTCCAGACCTACGGTCGCGTGCGCGCGGTGCCACGCCCGCCGGTCGGGGTCGGCGTCGGGATCGGTCGCCGCGGCCAGGGCACCGTGCGCCCGCTGCCGATCGCTGGGCAACGCGGTCCGGTAGGCAGCTGAACGCACCAGCGGATGCCGGAATTGCACGCGTACGCCGAACTCGACCAGCCCGGCCGCCTCCGCTGGCGCGGCCGCATCTGGTCCGATCCCGAGTTGTTCGGCCGCGCGCCACAGCAACGCGACGTCGCCCAGCGGTTCAGCCGCCGCCAACAGCACCAGGTCCCGGGAATCGGATGGGAGCTCGCCGACGCGGTTGGCGAAGATCTGCTCGATCCGGCCGGCCAGCGACCCAGCGCCGGGCAACCCGAAACCGCCCGCGAGGTCGGCCGGCGTCATTCCGCGCGGAAGCTCCAGCAGCGCGAGCGGGTTGCCCCGGGTCTCGGCCACGATCCGGTCCCGGACCTGTTCGTCCAGCCGGCCGGGAATCCCCGACGCCAACAACAGACGGGCCTCGCTGTCCGGCAGCCCTTCGACCCGCAGCTCGGGCAGGCCGGCCAGATGCTGTAGATCGTTGGCCCCCGGTACGTCGGTGGGCCTTGGTACGTCGCCGGGCTCCCGGACCGCGCTGGGCCTTGGTACGTCGCCGGGCTCCCGGACCGCGAACACCATCGCGATCCGCTCGGCCAGCAGCCGCCGCGCGACGAACGCCAATGCCTGCGCGGTCGCCCGATCGAGCCACTGGGAGTCGTCGATCAGGCAGACCAGCGGCTGCGTCTCGGCCGCCTCGGACAGCAGGCTCAACACGCCAACCGCGACCGCGAACGGCTCCGGTACGCCGCCCTCGTTGAGCCCGAACGCCGCCTGCAGCGCGGCGCGTTGCGGCCCCGGTAGCGCGGCGACGTTATCGAGCATCGCCGTACACAGCTGATGCAAGCCGGCGTACGCCAACTCCATCTCCGACTGCACGCCGACGGCTCGTACGATCCGGTACCCCGACGCCCGCTCGGCCACGTACTCGAGCAACGCCGACTTGCCGATCCCAGCCTCACCCCGTAGCACCAGCACCGAACTCTGCCCGGCTCCGATACGGCGTAGCTGCTCATCGAGTGCTGCGCATTCAACGCGCCGCCCACGCAACACCGGACTCCACCGAAGCCGGGAACGGCTGGCCATCGAGTCACCCCCGCTGCGCGTCGGGTACCGGTCACCGCGACTAGGG
Organism: Mycobacteriales bacterium; assembly: GCA_040414495.1. GTDB lineage: Bacteria > Actinomycetota > Actinomycetes > Mycobacteriales > QHCD01 > DATAVB01. The sequence goes on along the minus strand of JBEDUI010000287.1, from coordinate 7,292 downwards.
ACCCGACGCGGTGTTCACCCGGAAGCGAGCGCGACTCCACGCGGGCAGAGTCGCCCTTCGAACAGTACTGCGATGACGGTCAACGGAGGCCGGAGTCGCCTGCTCGCCCGTCATGCCAACGGAAGGAAACCGATGTCCGACGCCGTGTTTCAGCCGTCGTACCGCCCTGACCCAGCCGCGCGTCAACCCGACCCTGACGCCGGTCCACTTGATCGGCACGCACTCGACCCCACAGCCCGCCGGCTCGATCTGCGCGAACTCGAAATGGACGTCACCGATGAGTTGGCGCTGGCCGAGGCAAGCCGACCGGATGACCCAGTGGTCGAATCCGACGCGGGGTGGCGCCCCAACCCAACCGAAGTCAAGGCGTACGAAGCCCGGCTGCTCGCCCTTCGCGCCGCAGCCGAAGTAATCGACAACGAGGACGGAACCGAAGTGATTTCCGAGTCGGTGGAAATAGCCATCGAGGCGGACGATTCATCGGCAGAGTGAATATCGCGAATTCCCCGGAGAGTCTCAACGGCTCCGTACCTACTCGCGTGTTATCGGCGGTGGATTCGGCTCCGGATCTGTCCCGTCAGGGTCATTACCGCGTGCGACTAAACACCCTATGACTGCAGGACAACCGATACCGCGGTAACCCACCACTGCTCATCGCGAAAAGTGAGCACGTACGTCGCATGGGCCGTACGATCCGGTTCCAGCCACAATTCGTGAACAATGCCCACGGTCGGCGCGATCAACCGGATTGATTCGGTCCGGCGTTCCGCGGCGAATAGCGCCGGCCGGCCCACGCGGGCCAGTTTCCCCAATCGGTCCGCTATTTCGGCGCGACCGCGGTACCACTGCCCACCCCGATTCACCAATTCCGCGTCATTCTCAAATGCCGCTACGTACGTTTCGATATCGGCTGCGCGCCAAGCCTCGCGGAGCCGCTCCATAACAGCGGCGAGGTCATCCTGTGACGTCATGGGTAATAGCACACCACGAGCATCACGCAGCCGCGCCGGGCCCCGGCAGTACGTCGACATTGTCCGCATGCATCGACGAACCGCAGTGCGCACAATGCAGGTCGACCCGACTGATCTCACCGCAGTCGTGATGCCGGTACAGCACCGGCGGACCAGCTTTCCCCGCCAGCCATTTGTCACCCCAGCCGACCATGACCATGAGCAGGTCGACCAGCTCGACACCCTTTTGCGTCAGGTGGTATTCGTGCCGCGGCCGCTGATCGTACGGCCGCCGCTCGAGCACACCCTGCTCGACGAGATGGTTCAGCCGCTCGGTGAGCACCTTGCGCGAAATGCCCAGGTCGGTCTGGATCTGCTCGAACCGGGTGAAGCCGACCCACACGTCGCGCAGGATCAGCGGGGACCACGGCTCACCAATAACGTCGAGCGTGCGCGCGATCGAGCACGCCATCTCGCTGAAATTCGTCCGCTGCATGACGCGAGTTTAGCAATCGGGGTTCCCTTAGGGAACGTCAGATGCTACGGTCACGGAGTCTCTTGAAGGAACTTCGGAAGGGGTACGGAGATGAGCCAAGGGGTACGGCCATGAGCAAGGTCTTCAGCTCCCACTCGGTGTCCGTCGACGGCTACATCACCGGTCGCGATCCGGGCCCCGGACGTGGCTTGGGCGACGGCGGAATGCTGTTCGACTGGTTCGGCAACGGCGACACTCCTAGTCAGGTATTCGAGGGATTCCGGCTGAGCGAGCCCAGCGCCCGGGTATTCGACGCGCTCGCCAACCGCGTTGGCGCGTCACTCGCCGGCCGCAATACGTACGACGATTCCGAACGCTTCGGCGACGGCGGCGGTCCACACCCCACCGCGCCGCTGTTCGTCCTCAGCCACCGCCCGGCTCCGCGGATGACCGGCCGCCAGACCCTGATCACGACCGGGATCGAGGACGCGATCGAGGCAGCCCGCAAGGCCGCCGGAGATAAGGACGTCGCGCTGATGGGCGGCGGTGTCGTGACCGAAGCCCTCAAGGCAGGCCTGGTCGACGAGTTGATCCTGCATCAGGTGCCGGTCCTGTTAGGCGCGGGCCGCCCGTTCTTCCAGACACTGCCCGAGCAGGTCCGACTGCGCCTCATCGACGCCGTCGCCGCGCCCGGCGTCACCCATCTGCATTACGCAGTCGAGCGATAAATCATCCAAGGAGACGATCATGATGCTTGCTCCCGACATTCGCGAAGCGTTGAACAGCACGGCATTAGCCCATGTGGCCAGCGTTCTTCCTAATGGCGCGCCGCACTCGGTACCTATGTGGATCAGCACGTACGGCGATCACGTCGCGATTCTCACCGGCCCCGGCTCCCGTAAAGCCCGTAATCTGCGGCGTGATCCGCGTATCGCGATTTCCCTTACTACGCCGGATAATCCCTACCAGCCGGTCATCATCCGCGGCCGGGTCGTCGAGTGGGTCGATGGCGACACCGGGTGGGAAATCGTCGACCAGATTTCGACGAAATACACCGGCGGTCCCTACCCGCGCGACGAGGAACGGGTCATCGCGCTCATCGAGCCCGATCGGCAGCGCATCGGCTGAGCCGCGCGTAAGCATCGGTTGAGCCGTGCCAAAAAGAAATTGACGCAGCCGATTACCCTCCGCACCATGACAGCTTTCGTACCCGGCCTCGACCTTGCCCGCGATTTCTACCGCGACGTGGTCAGTGCGCTCGTCAAAACGCCGCACACCGCGTGTTTGATCGGGGAGGGCTCCGAGATTCTCGGGTACGACGGTCCCCGCTCCACGGATCATGAGTGGGGACCGCGCGGGCAGCTGTTTGTCGCCGCCGACGAGGTCGCCGAGGTCCGTGAATTGATGGGGGCCGGATTGCCGGCGCAATACCGCGGTTATCCGACAGCCTGGTTTTCACTCGCCGAGCAGCGCGTCACGCATCATATTGAGGTCAGCACGCTGCATGACTGGTTATTGACGCATTTCGGCATTGACCCGCTGGCGGGCCTTGATAACGCGGCCTGGTTGGCCTTCCCACAGCAACATCTGCTGCAGCTCACCCGCGGCGAGGTATTCCGGGACGATGCCGGCGACCTGACCAAGCTACGTACGTTATTACGCTGGTATCCGGCCGATGTGTGGCTGTGGTTGATCGCGAGTCAATGGCACCTCATCGCCAACACTCAACCATTACTGGGGCGCACACTGGAAGTCTCGGATCGGCGCGGGGCCCGCCTGCTGGTGTACCGCCTGGCCCGGCTCATTATGGAAATGGCATTTCTGCAGGAACGACGTTATCGACCGTACGACAAATGGTTCGGCACTGCATTTGCCGAACTCGGCGCCGCCGCGACGCTGGGACCGCTGATCGACCAGGCCCTGGACGAACCGCCCAGCGCGCGACCCGACAGTCCACTGTCGACAGCGCTGATCACGCTGGCCGAACGACATAACGCATTGGGAATTTCCGAGCCCGTAACGCCAAGGACGACCGAATTCAACGTGCACGTGAACGACGCCGTACGCCCGTATCCCGTCCTGAATTCGCAGGAATTCATCAACGCCACCATCAACGCGATCGCCGAACCGGCGCTGCGTAATCTGGTCCGTGTCGGCGGAATCGACCAACTCACCCACGCCGACGACGCAATGATCAACTTTACGAATTGGCCCCAGGAGCTGGCTACTAACTACCGGGCGCTGCTCAGCTGAGGGGCGCGCCGGGTTTCCGGCGCGCCCGCAAAGGTCAGCTGATTTCGGCAATACGGCCCGCGTACCGCTGCGTCCAGGTGCTATCGGTGTCCACGGTCAGGACCACGTCGTAATAACCCTGCTCGGTCGGCCACATGACAACCTGTGATTTGCCGGCGTTCACGGTGACGCTCTGCGTGCCGCCGCGGTAGTCGTTAGCGGTCAGCTTGTATTGCACCGGTTTGGTGCCGTCGTTGTGCAGCGTGACCTTCACCTGCGCCTCCGCACCCCGCAGCAACGAGACCTCGACCCGCGGGCCAGCGGCCGCCACGGCGCCGGCAAAAGAACGTACAAAACCGTCGTTGCTGTAAATCGAGAACGCGTATTTGCCGTCCGTAGTGGAGGTATCCCAGGTGTACAAGCGCGGCGTGCTCGCGGTGACGGTGAACGGCGTGCTGGAAAACGGCTGGTACTTATCCGGAAAGACCTGGAAGCTCACGGCTTTGCCCTTCGGCCCGCCGGTCAGGCTCATCGTGGCGGTGACCTTCCCGGATGCACGGTCCTCCGAAATCGTCGCCTGCGGGTGGAAGGAGAGCGGGCGCGGCTTCATGTGGTCGGCCGCGATCGTCACCGGCTTTTCGGCCATTGGGTCCGGGAAGGTCGCCGGGCCCGGCTGCGGGTGGGCGAAGTCGATCGCGCTGGTCAGGTCGCCGGAGATCGAACGCCGCCAGGCGCTGATGTTGGGGCAGGTGAACGGTTTGCCAAGGTGCGCGGCCCATTTCTCCAGGAATTTGATCGTCGAGGTCTGATCGAAAACCTCGGTGGCGACGTACCCACCGCGGGTCCACGGCGAGACCATCAGCATCGGCACCCGCGGACCGTAGCCGAGCGGGTACGAGCCGGTGTATTCGCCGGCCGTGCCGGCCTCGGGCCACGGCGGCAGCACGTGGTCGAATTTCCCGTCGTTCTCGTCGTAATTGAGAATGAACAGGGTGTGGTTCCAGATGTCGGGGTTGCTCTGCAGGCTGGCGAGCACCTTCGCCACGTAGCGCTCGCCGTGCACCGTGTCGGCGCTCGGGTGTTCGGACCAGCCGTATGGCGCCACAATCCAGGACACCGCCGGTAGCGGGTGTTCGGCACCGGGCTGGCAGGCGTCGTGGAAATCCTTGAGGACCGCGTCCAGGTTGGCGTCGGAGTCGTCGTTCGGCGAGGTCATGCCGGAGTAGTACGTCGCATTCCCGCGCCAGATCAGACCGGTGCCCGGCTGCAGCTTCGGGTCGTCGGCGGGGAGGCCCGCCGGATCGAAGCCCTTGAAGTACTTCAGTTCGTTGTCGCCGTAATCGCCGACCCAGGTGCTGATGTAGCCCTGCCGGCCGTTGCCGCTGTTGTCGGAGTACAGCCGCCAGTCGATGCCGGCCTGCTGGAGCTGCTCCGGCACCGTGAGCCACGGACGGCTGTAGTTGGACTCGTCGGTGTTGCCGGTCTCGGTGTTGGACATACCGCTCCACAGGTACTTCCGGTTGGGGTCGGTCGGCCCGAATTCCGAGCAGAAGTGCTGGTCGGCGATGGTGTATTGCGAGGCGACGGAGTGATAAAAGCTCATGTACGAGTCGCTGTGGTAATTCATGCAATTCGCGCCGTTGTGTTGCACCCACAGGTCCCACTTGCGGTGGTTGACGTCGCCCCACGCCCCGTGATCGTTGCCCCAGGCGCCGTCGTCGACCTGCGGGGTGACGATGTTTCCGCTGGCGTCCCTCTGCTGGAAGACGGTCGTACCGTCCTGGAAGCGCAGCGCCTGCTTGTCGTTGAAGCCGCGTACGCCCGGCACCGTGCCGAAGTAGTGGTCGAGCGAGCGGTTCTCCTGCATCAGGATCACGACGTGCTTCAGGTCGGAGATGTCGCCCTTGAAACCCTTGGGCAGCGCTGCTTTCGGCGCGGCGTACGCGGAGCCGGTCCCGGCGGCTCCGCCGAGTACGAGCGCGCCGGCGGCGACCCCCGCGCCCTGCAGGAAACGACGACGAGTGGTGCCGGTTGTCGGCTCGGTGTCGTCGGGCTCGGACGTCGGGGTGACCGGATCGGTGGCCATGGAAGCTCCTCGGGTGGGATCTGTGGACCTGCCGCGGTTGATCCAAGAGCGCCGACACCAACGCCGTATGAACGCCCGCGGATCGGTTCCTGGCAGGACATCGACGGTTATGTGCGGGTGGAATCGGGCTAGACCGGACGGCCGAAGCGAGCGCATCCACGACCCGGTGGCACCCCGTGGCACCACTGATGAGCCAATCCGTCTTGCGTGTGTGCCATGCGTGTGCCATAGTGGCACGCATGGAGCTGACCTCGTACGTGAACAACCTCGGCCATGAGTTCGCCACCCTCGCCGAAGCCGGTGGTGAGGAGGCGCGGGCATTGGTCGAGCGCCTGACCGGGCCGCTCGAATCGGCGATCCGGATGACGCTGCTGGAGGCGCTGTCGGCCGCGGCCGACGAGATCACCCGGGACCTGGCTCCCGGTTCGGTGGAGTTGCACCTACGCGGACGTGATCCGAATTTCGTGGTGGCCCTGCCGCCCAACGAGCCGCTTGAGCTTGCCGCTGAGGACACCGCGGCACCGGTCGACGCGACATCGGACAGCGACCTGCTGATCGCCGAGACCGGCCCTTCGGCGCGGATCAACGTACGGCTGCCCGAGGCGCTCAAGACCGCGATCGAGGAGGCCGCGGCCAGGGAGGGGCGTTCGGTCAACGCCTGGCTGGCCCGGGCCGCCGCCACCACGTTGCAGCGGTCCGACCGTCCCGAGCCAAGCACCAGCGGCAAACGAACCAAGCAGGGCTTCACCGGCTGGGTGCGCTAACCACTACCGCTTCCGTACACACCACGTCCCCGACCTGCGGGGACGACTCACCTAACTCATGTTGAGGGGACAGCCATGCCTCATTACGAGACGCCCGAACCAATTTCCGCCACGCTCGAACTCGGCGTCGGCTACGTGTGGATCACCGCGAGCGACCGTACCGACACCGTCGTCGAGGTCCGGCCGAGCGACGAGACCGACGAGTCCGACGTGAAAGCCGCCCAGCAGGTCCGCGTCGACTACGCCAACGGAACGCTGCAGATCACCGGCCCGAAGGTCCGCGGCTTCGACTTCTCCCGCAAGACCAGGTCGGTCGACGTGAGGATCGAACTGCCCAGCGGCTCCCAGGTGTCGGCCCATATGCAGATGGGCGACTTCCACAGTGCCGGCCGGCTCGGCGAGTCCCGGGTCAAGACGACCGGGAACCTGCAGCTCGAACGCACCGGAGCACTGAACCTGCACACCGGCGCCGGCCACATCACCGTCGACGCCGTCGCGGGCAACGCCGAGGTCTCCACCGGCACCGGCAAGATCCGGCTCGGCCAGGTCGAGGGAGCCGCGATAGTCAAGAATTCCAACGGCACCATCGACATCGACGCGGTAACCGGCGACGTGCGGATGCGCTCGGCCAACGGCGATATCTCGCTCGCCCGGGCCGGTGCGGGTGTCGAGGCGAAAACGTCCAACGGCACCGTTCGCGTCGGCGAGGTGGCGCGCGGTTCGGTCGTAGTGGAAACCGCCGCGGGTGACCTGGAGATCGGCATTGCCGAGGGCACCGCCGCCCG
>JBEDUI010000286.1:0-12502 GCA_040414495.1 Mycobacteriales bacterium | reverse complement strand
CAGTGGCTACACGACCACGCGGCCGAGGCCGAAGCCGACGATCTGCCGGCCCTGGCCCGCCGGTGTGGAATCAGCCGGCCATGGCTGTCCCGGTTGTTCTACGAACAGCTCGGCGAATCGCTGACCGATTACCGCAACCGGCAGCGTTTCTACCGTTTCCGCGATCTCATTGCGCAACCTGACACCGAATCGACGACCGCGGCCGCCCTGGCCGCCGGATTCGGCAGCTATACGCAATGTTTTCGTATCGTGCGACAGCACACCGGCCTCTCGCCCCGCGCGCTGGCGCGGCGCGTACACGATTCGGCGGTGTGAATTACGTCGTACGGCCGGTCAACCCGTGGGTCACCCTGGAAGTTCAACCCATGGCTCAACCCTCGGGTTGATTCGTCGAGGCCGCGCGGCGACGAACCTTGAGGCCATGACAGCGATTGACTGGATCATCGACATCACCCTCATCCTCATCGTGCTGCGGCAGTTGCGCGAGGACAAGCTCACTCCCATCTTCGTCCTCATCCCGGGCGCGATCGTGGCTTTCACCGGCTACCGCTATCTGCACGGTCTGCCCAGCGGTGGTGGCGATCTCGCCCTGGTAGTGATCCTCACCGCGGTCGGTACGCTGCTCGGCCTGGCCGGCGGCGTGCTGACCCGGGTGCGGGGCCGTAATGGCTCCGCGTACGTGCAGGCCGGCCCGGCCGCCGCCGCGATCTGGGTGGCCAGCATGTCGGCCCGGCTCGCCTTCATCATCTGGATCACCCACAGCGGTGAGGCGACCATCACCCGCTTCTCGATCAAGCACGACATTCACAGCGCAACCACCTGGCAGACCGCGCTCGTACTGCTCGCACTGTCCGAAGTGGTCGTACGGATCGCGACCATCGTCGTGCGGGGCATCCGGGTCAGCCGACTGACCGCGGCTCCGGCCCAGCAGCCGGGGCTGAGCACGGTCCGCTAGGGAGACGTCCGTATCGATGAAATCCATTCATCCAGCCAGTGGCCATCGGCCGCTGGCTGGATCGTCGTTGACCTATTAAGGCCACGCGCCGGCTTTACTGCCGCTCAGCATGGATGCGAGAGTCAGCACACGGGGTCTAACCAAAGGAGAAGCTCGAATGCTTGAGACGTTCGCTGACCAGGGATACGCCGTCTTTCCTGAATTCCTGGCCAAGGACGAGATCGATACGTTGAAGGCGGCCGTGGACCGGCACGTCTCGGCTGAACCGCGGCGGCACGCGTACGAGTACGACGAGATCGGTGAGCTCATCTGGCACCCGCGGGTGGCGGAGATTCTCGACGAGCTCATGGGCGGACCGTACGTGTTCCACCACATGCACGCCGCCCGGCACGACGCCGGCATGAAGGGCGTGGCCTGGCACCAGGATTACGAGCAGTACCCGCAGACCAATCGCGCGCACCTCATGGTGCACGTCTTCTTTTATCTCAACGGACTCAACGGCACGATCGGCGACCTGCTGCTCGTACCCGGCTCACAGCACCACGCGGTCGACAGGCACGCGCTGCAGTTCCTCGGCGACTCCGACCTGCCGGGTTCGATCGCGGTCGACGACGTGCCGGCTGGTTCAGTCCTGATCGTGCATTCGGCGATGTGGCACGCCCGGCGGGCGAAGCCCGGTGGCGAGGACAGCCCGCGCTTCTTCCTCGACGCCTCCTACTGCCGGTCCGGCGTCAAATGGCCGTCGTACCGGGCGCCGGGCATGCTGGCCAACCTGCGCGAGCGGCACGTGGCGGCCGGCGGGACCCGGCCCTGGCTCTTCGACGACGCGCAGTTCTTCGATGCCGCGCGGGCCAGCGAGCTGACCGATGCCCTCGAAGGCAGCGTGGTGCTTGACCTGCCGCAGTGGCAGAACTCGTGAAACTGCTCGTCACCGGCGCGACCGGCAAGGTCGGTCGCGCACTGATCGACAAGCTGGCTGGTAGCTGCGAGATCCGGGCGCTCTGTCACAACCGGCCGTTGGATGTCCCGGGTGTGGAGTCGGTATTCGGGACGATCGCTGACCGGGATTCCGTACGGGCGGCGATGGCGGACGTGACGCACGTGGTGCATCTGGCCACGTGCAAGGAGACGCCCGACGAAATCATGGACGTGGCGGTCAAGGGCCTGTTCTGGGTGCTCGAGGAAGCGCGGGAAAGCCCGACGTTTGACCGGTTCGTTCTGGTCGGTGGCGATGCTGCGGTCGGCCATTTTGTCTACAAGCACCCCGGCCCGGTGACCGAGAAGCAGCGGCACACCGCCTATCAGGGCTGTTACGCCCTCTCGAAGGTGCTCGAGGAGGTCATGCTCGAGCAGTACGAGATCGCGTACGGCCTGTCCGGCACGTGCCTGCGGGCGCCGTGGATCATGGACCGGGACGATTTCCGGTATTCGCTCTCGTTCGGCCCGGACCAATTCGGCGGGCCGGCCTGGCGGGAGCTGGTGGCCGAAGAGGTTCCCAAGGGCGCGGTGCCGTTGGCGTTGGATGCCGATGGCGCCCCGTTGCAGCGTAATTTCGTGCACGTCAGCGATCTGGTCGAGGCGATCGCGATCGCCTTGGAGCATCCGGCCGCGGTGGGGGAGACGTTCAATATCTGTATGGACGAGCCGGTCAATTACCAATTGGTGGCTGACCATCTGGCCGAGACGCGCGGCCTGCCCGCGGTCAAGGTATCCACGCCGTACCACTCGACCTGGCTGGACAACGCCAAGGCCAAGCTGCTGCTGGATTGGCGGCCGCGGTACGACACCCGGCGCCTCATCGATGACGCCTGGGCGTACCAGCGGAGTGCGGACGATCCGCGGAAGGTCTGGTATCCGGGTTAGGGCTCTTCCACGATTCGGTGCAGAAACCCGGTGAGGTTGGCGGTGGTTCGGTCGATCTGTTCTTCCACCGTGATCGTCTCGTCGATCCGCCGGGCGGTTGACGTCTTCTTGCCGCGCATATAGAGCGAGCAGGCAAGGTCGGCGCAGATATACGTACCCACGGAATTGCCCTGCTGCCCTTTACGCCCGGCCTTCCGGGCGGTCATCAACGACACGCCCCCACCGGGGTGCGTCGTCAAGCACAGCGAGCACATGCTGCGCCGGGCCGGCCCGTTATGGGGCGCGACCCGCAGCACCACGCCGACGAGCCGGCCGGCTGACTCGGCGACCAGGTAGGCCCGTTGCGGCGCGGCGGGATCCCGCCAGCCGAAGAAGTCCAGGTCGTCCCAGCTGGTGGTGTCCAGATCCTTCGGTACGGCCAGCCGTTTGGCCTCGCCCTGGGTGCAGTTGACGAACGACGCGCGGATGTCCGGCTCGGTCAAGGGCTTCATAGCAAGAACCCTAACCGGCCGGCGCAAACAATTAGTTCCCCGGCCCGGCGTTTTGGCTACGCCGCACGGCGGATCACCTCGGCAGACGCTGTCCTATAAGGATTTCGCCGGCTCGGACACGGCGTAACGCGGCGCAACAGCAGCTGTCATCCAGCGGAAATACCCCGTATCTAGCGTTCCGCGCATCTGGCCCGACAGCTGAGGGGATGCCCGTGAAGCTTGCCGATAACACGCAGATGGAGGACTTCTCACTGCGCTACACACCGGCCGGGTTCCGCACCTGGTCGCCGTGGATGGTCTTCCTCACCTGCCTCGCCGGCCTGTCGGCGATGGCCGGTTACGCCCTGGACGCCGCATTCGTCAACGAATTCGGTTTTGGTAATTCGTTGCTCGGATTCGGGGTCGCGGCCGTCCTCACCCTGCCGCTGACAATGACGATTGCGCTGGCCATCGCCCGGCGGCATATCGACATTGATCTGCTGACCCGCGGATCGGGTTTCGGCTACCTCGGGTCAACGGTGACCTCGTTGGTCTACGCAACCTACACACTCATCTTTCTGGCCTACGAGGGCGCGATCATGGCGCAGGCGGTGAGTGCGTTCACCCACCTGGACATTCATATTTCGTACGTCCTGGTATCGGTGATCATGGTGCCGCTCACGATTTACGGAATGTCGTTCACCACGAAATTCCAGGCGTGGACCTGGCCGCTGTGGGTGGCGTTGATCGGCGTTGCCGTGGTGACAGCCGCGACCGCACCGCATGCCGGAACCAATACGATTCACCCGCACACCGGGCTTTCGGCGGGCGCGACCGCGGTTTCGGCGCTGGCCGTGTTGACGATCGCCGCCGCCCAGCTGGCGTTCGGCGCGCAGATCGGCGAGCAGGGTGATTACCTGCGGCTGATGCCGGATCCGACCGAGAACGGCCGGCGGCGCTGGTGGTTGGCCGTGATCTTCGGCGGTCCCGGACTGTCGCTGTTTTTGGTTGTGATCTTCTTCGCCTCGACATTGCTGGTTGGCTACGCCGAATCGCAGACGAGTCCGGCGCAGGCCGCGGTTCCGGTGTCGCTGTTCACCACGGTCTACCAACGACTGACCGGGAATCACGCCGCCGCGCTGGCGCTGGCCGTAATTCTCGTGCTGCTGTCGCAAATGAAAATCAACATCATGAATACGTACTCCGGCTCGCTGTCTTGGTCGAATTTCTTCTCCCGGGTGCTGCACCGGCACCCCGGCCGGGCGGCGTGGGTGTTCTTTCAGGTCGGCATCGCGTTGGTGCTCATGGAGATCAACATCTTTGCCCATATCGTCGATATTCTGGCCTGGTACGCCAACGTTGGCATCGCCTGGATCGCCGCCATGGCAAGCGATCTGATCATCAACCGCAAGTGGCTCAAACTCGCGCCCGACCATGTCGAATTCCACCGCGCGCATCTGTATCACGTCAATCCGGTCGGCTTCGGCTCGATGATTATCGGCGGCGCTACCGCAATGGTCGCCTATTACCAGGTATTCGGGGCTACGGCCAAGGATCTGTCACCGTTCTTCGCGCTGGGACTGGCGATTGTGCTGCCGCCGCTATTCGCTCTGGCCACCCGCGGCCGCTATTACCTGGCCCGGCGCAGCGAACTGCCCGAGGGCGCGCAGGAACTCGACTGCTCGGTATGCGGCGGCAATTTCGACGTCGTCGACATGGCCAGCTGCCCGTTCCATTCCGGCTACATCTGCTCGTTGTGCTGCTCGACCGAGGCGAAGTGCCACGACCAGTGCAAACCGAGCAGTTGGCGCCCGCCCCGCGGGCCGGTGCCGGTCGAGCTGATCACCAGCAGCCCGGGCCGCGTCACCGAAGAGGTTTCCTCGTGACCGCAGCGCGTGACATGGTGCTCATCTCCAGCAGACATGGGCGAAACACACGGCGCTTACCTTCGACCGGTATGCATGGCGACAACGCTGGGGCCCGGCAGCTGCGGGATCGGTTGCGGGCGGAGATTTTGCGCGGCGGATTTGTCGAAGGCCGATTGCCCTCGGAGGCGGAGCTCATGGTCGCCGAAGGCGTCAGCCGGGCTACGGTCCGGACCGCCTTGGCAGTGCTGCGGGCCGAGGGGCTGATCGAACGGACGCAGGGCGTCGGTACGCACGTCGTGGTACGCGGGGTCATGCTGCGGCTGGCCGAGGTGCACGGCGTTGCGCCGCCGCAGGAGGCCAGCCTGCTGAACCGGCGGCTGCGCCCGAAGGTGCTCGATCACAGCGTGGTCCCGGCGCCGGCCAGCGTGGCCCGGCGGCTGGACGTCGCGCCCGGCACCGATTGTCTGCGGCTGGAATACGTCGCGCTGGCCGGTGACGAGCCGATGGCGCTGGCGACCAATTACGTGCTTTTTCCGGAGGCGGCGGCTATCGGCGATACGCCGTTCGTCTCGGACTGGTATGCCCTGCTCGGCGATGCGCGGGTGTCCATTTCGGACAGCGAATTCGTACTGTCCTGCGCGGTCGCTGACACCGCGACCGCCGAACCGCTGGGCCTCGCGGCCGGCGCACCGCTCATGGTGCTCGAACAACTCGTGCACGACGCGACCGGCCGGGCATTCGACCTGGCTTTCATCCACGTCCGCGGCGACCGGTTTCTGCTCACTTCCCGGATCGGCCGCGACCACACCGGCTTGCGCTGACCCTATTGCGAGAGGACATTGCCATGACCATTCCATTGACCGTGACCGAGGCAGCCCAGGCCCTGCGGGACGGCACCATTACCAGCGTCGAGTTGACCCGCGCCGCGTTGGACCAGGCGGACCGATTCGACGAGGAAATGGGCGTTTATCTGGCCCGGTTCGACGAATACGCGCTGAACCGGGCCGACGAGGCGGATCGTGAATTGGCGGCCGGCCACGACCGCGGTCCGTTGCACGGAATCCCGTTCGGGGTCAAGGACATCATCGCGATGGCCGAAGGTCCGACCACCGCGCAGAGTCTGGTGCTCGACCCGGCCTGGGGCGCGGGGCGGGACGCCACCGTCGTTGCCAGGGTTAAAGACGCCGGCGCGGTCATTACCGGAAAAGCGACAACCATGGAATTCGCGATCGGCATGGTCGATTCGACCAAACCGTTTCCGACCCCACGTAATCCGTGGAATCCCGCCACCTGGCCGGGCGGATCGAGTTCCGGCACCGGGGCTGGTGTCGCGAGCGGGATGTTCCTGGCCGGTTTTGGCACTGACACCGGCGGCAGTATCCGTATTCCGGCCGCGTACTGCGGGGTCAGCGGGCTGATGCCGACGTTCGGCCGGGTTCCGAAATCCGGTGTTGTCCCGCTCGGGTACAGCCTGGACCACGTCGGCCCGCTCGCCCGTAGCGCGCACGACTGCCGGCTCGTCCTGGACACGATCGCCGGACCGGACGGTGTGGACCCCGATTGTGTGGCGGCGCCGCAGCGGCCGGCATTCGAATCGCTGGCCGGGCGGCGGATTGGCGTGGTGCGCGAACACCATTTCCCGGCCGACGCCGATCCGAATCTGCAGCCGGCATTCGACGCGGCCGTCGCGGCGCTGGCCGAACTCGGCGCCGATCCGGTCGAGATCACCCTGCCGTACTGGGAAGAGATGCTCACCGCGGATCTGGTCGCCATGTGCAGCGAAGCGGCGGCCTATCATCGCGGCGACCTGATCAGCCGTTGGGATGACTTCTTCGCCTCGACCCGGGCGACGGTCGCGCTCGGTGCGTTGGTCTCCGGCGCGGATTACGTGCAGGCGCAGCGAATGCGTCGGGTCGCGCAGCAGGCATTGGTGCAGACATTCGGGACCGTCGATGCGATCGTGATGCCGACCTCTGCCACTGGTGCGCCGCGGTACGACACGCTCACCGACGCGCGCGGCCGCATTGATGTCAGCGCATTGTTCGGCACGGTATTCACGCCGTATTGGGATAGCGTCGGAAATCCCGTTCTCGTGGTCCCGATGGGCTTTACCGTCGACGGATTGCCGTTGTCGCTGCAAATCGCCGGCCCGGCATTCGGCGAGGACACCATTCTGGCTGTCGGTGAGGCGTACCAGGGCGTCACCGACTGGCACCTGCAAACCCCGGCCCACACCAGCGCCGCGCAGCTGGCCTCCTGACCCGACGACATTCTGGAGAATTCGATGCCTTCAACGACAGAAATCGAGACCGTCCGCAGCGCGCTGAATTCCTTCGGCGTACGCATCGATGATGCCGAACTCGCCATCATCGCGGCCGGTTGGGACAAGACCCGCGCCGCGGTGGACCGCCTGTACGAGCCGGCCGCGGTTCGATACGCCGACCCGGCGCTGCGCTTCCAGGCCATCCCACCTGGGGCGTAACCGGAAGCTGTTGCATGATCGTGAGTGGATTTGATACCGAAATCCGTACCAAATCCACTCACGATCTTGGTCGGATGGCACGCAGAGCGAGCTAGTCTCGATGATGAGGGCAACTCAACGGCGAGGCTAGTGATGAGTTTCTATCGCACGATCCGCTGGGAGGGCGCGCGAACGTCGTCCAACGGACTCGTGGTTGCCTTTTTCGGCGAACGGGATCCCCGCGATGAATCGGATCGATATCACTACCTGCTCACGGAGACCGAAAGTCGCGTCGAAGTGGCTGTTGTGGAGGAAATGCGGCCCGGTCATGTCGGCGGTGGTCTGGCCTATATGCGGACAGCGCGCGTCGATCTGTCACGTCCGCTTGGTGAGCGGGAATTGACGGACGCCTCGTGCGGCGAGACAAAAGAGGCATTCGACCGAATGCGGCTCCTGCGCCCGCCAGTGGATCGATCGTCCTGGCGCGCAGTCACCGAAGGCGGCGACAGCTGGGAATGGACAACGGAATGCATTAGTGAGTCGTCCGCCAAAACGGCATACATACGTCTGACAGTCCGCAAAGGTGCCAGCGCGGAACTGAATCCAGAAATCGGCTACGACGAAACCGGTCAGGTCGAGCTGCGGGGCGGAAAGCTTGGGCTATGGGGCCTTGAGAGCAGGTCGCATCGTCACCTGAGGCTGTCCTGGAAGGAGAACAGCGACGTCGTCGATCTCGCCGCACACCGCGGTATCGGGCTTGATTCCTTGCTTGCGTTCGCGGAAAGCCTGCAAAGCGCGCACTAGCCAGGGTCGGCCAAGGCGAGGACCGTTGCCGGACTGAGCGGGTGCTACGGGCTGGTCAGTGGCGGCAGCTACGTTCTCGCGCATGATGACGATGGAGTTGGCTCGCTTCAGGATTCATGAAGGGGCGGGGGCCGGGCTGGTCGCGGAGCGGCCGGCGATGGTGGAGGCGCTGCGGCGACGGTTTCCCCTCGCTGCCTACCTGATCAGGGAGGATGACGGCGGCTGGCTGGACGTGGTGTTGTGGCGCAGTCGGGATGAGGCAGAGCAGGCCGCACGGCAGCTCAGTTCTGTGCCGGAATGCGCTTCATGGTTTCGCCATATCGCCGAATCGGGCGGGCTGCGCCACGTCGAGGTCGTGACCGCGTGGACCCGCCCCGGGTCCACAGAGGACGGGCCAAGCCCATGACTTCCAGCAGGCACGATAGGGACACGTGGGAGCGGGGATCCACGTCGGTGGGACCGCCGCTGGCCAACCCGGACCGTGGTGTACGAGGTCGACCAGCGGCCGGTCATCGAATTCAGGACCCGCACGCTGGCCGAGATGGGGGCTGCGCGCCCACCGCCGAGAGGCGATTGGCCGCGGGCGATCTGCGCGACGATTGGCCGACCGTGCTGTGTACCGCCGGATTCGACCCGGCCCGGCCGACCGCCTGGAGCGCCGAAGGCCTGCTGGGCTACCTGTCGCCCTGGACCATTTGTTGATCATGAAGTTCCCTGCGCGACACGCCGGCGACACGCCGAGCAAAATGTCGGGAACTTCATGATCAACTCGTAAAGCGGGCCAGGCCCCGGTCGTGGGTGCGCACGGGTCACGGGATTGCCATTCGAATGGCGTTGTCTATCAACAATATAGGCATACGAGTGCCCGCACATACCGTCCGGCTCGCGGCGTGTGGCGGTAAGGCTGCCCGGTGAAACGGTAACGTGTGCTACAAATAGTGGTCATGAAGGGTTGCTTGCTGCGTCGTCGACTCCATGTCGACCTTGCCAGGGTCAGCAGCTGCGCCTGTCTGCGCGCCTGATTGCCGCTTACTTGTGCCGGGCAACGGTGCCCTTACTTCTATTCTTCTGCTCAACGGTGCGCTCTAGGCCTTAAAGGAATGCTGCCATGCCCCGCCTATCGTTGATCTTGCTTGCCGCCGCGACCACTGCATCTCTGGTGGCCGGCTGCAGCGCCTCCACCGACAATAAGGCCGACAGTAAACCCGCTTCGTGCACGTCAGGTGCCTTGCCGACGTTGGCCAAGGGCGTGCTGACCGTCGCCACGGATAATCCTGCGTATCCGCCGTGGTATGTCGATGACAAACCCGCTAATGGCAAGGGATACGAGAGCGCGGTCGCGTACGCGGTGGCCAAGCAGCTGGGTTATCCCGCGTCGAAGGTGCGGTGGACGGTCGCCACGTTCGACAGCATTGTCCAACTTGGACCGAAGAAGTTCGACTTCGACGCGAACGAGGTGTCGATTACCGAACAGCGCAAGAAGGCGGTCGATTTCAGCAGCGGCTATTACTCGGTCGCGCAGGCGGTTGTCGCGCTGAAGAACTCGAAGCTCGCCACAGCGCATTCGATTGCTGATCTGCGGAAGGCCAAGCTGGGAGCGCAGATTGGCTCCACCAGCTTCGACACGATCACCGACGTGATCAAGCCGTCAGATAAGCCGGCCGCGTACAACACCAACGACATTGCCAAGCAGACGCTGAAGAACGGTCAGATCGACGGGCTCGTGCTGGACCTTCCTACGGCGTTCGAATTCCAGTCCGAGATCAGCGGTTCGACGATTGTTGGTCAGATTCCGAGCAGCGGCCAGCCCGAGCAATTCGGTCTGGTGCTGAGCAAGGACAGCGCGCTGACGTCCTGTGTGAGCAAAGCAGTAAATACCCTGCGCGGCAACGGAACGCTGGCGAAACTGCAGCAGCAGTGGCTCTCGGGTGACTCCGGCGCGCCCGTGCTGAAATGACGTACACGGTTTCGGAGCGGCAGCGGGAGCGGGAACGGGTCCGTGCCGCCGCCACTCGCCGTTCGGCGATTGTCGCGGCAGTCAGTACGGTCGTGGTGGCCGCGGTCCTGTACGTGGGTGTGACGAGTACACCGGGATGGCCACAGGTCCGGCAGTCCTTCTTCAGCCCATCGGTGGCCCGGCAGGCATTTCCCGATGTGCTGGACGGCATCTGGCTGAATATCCGGGTCATGCTCGTCTGCGAGGTGATCATCCTTGTATTCGGCATGCTGATCGCGTTGGCCCGTACGCTGCGCGGTCCGGTGTTCTTTCCAATACGCCTGCTGGCGACGGCCTACACGGACCTGTTTCGAGGGTTGCCGGTTATTCTTGTGCTGCTGCTTCTGGGCCTGGGTGTGCCGGGTTTGCGGTTGTCCGGGTTGCCGACCAGCGTCGTCATTTACGGGGCTGCGGCTCTGGTGCTGTGCTATTCGGCTTACGTGGCCGAGGTGTTCCGCGCCGGTATCGAGTCGGTGCATCCAAGTCAGCGGGCAGCGGCGCGTTCGCTGGGATTGTCAACCGCGCAGGCCCTCCGTTATGTGGTGGTGCCGCAGGCGGTTCGGCGGGTTATTCCGCCGTTGCTCAACGACCTTGTGTCTCTGCAGAAGGATTCCGGGCTGATTTCCGTCCTGGGCGCGGTCGACGCGGTGCAGGCGGCGCAAATTCAAACCGCAAAGACCTTGAATTTCACGCCTTATGTTCTGGCGGGTGTGCTTTTTGTCATTCTGACAATTCCCATGACCCGGCTGACGGACTATGTGGCCGCACGCATGAATCAACGGCAGCTACAGGGAGGCCCGGTATGAGTGGCCTGTTGTCAGTGCAGGGCGCGCGCAAGGCCTACGACGGAAATGTCGTCCTGGAACGGATCGATATGGATGTCGCCGAGCATGCTGTGGTCGCGTTGATCGGCGCGTCCGGGTCGGGAAAATCCACGCTGCTGCGCTGCATCAACCTGCTCGAGGTGGTCGACGACGGCGTGATCGAGTTGGATGGCAACGAAATCACCGATCCGCGGGTCAACGTCGACCGCGTGCGACAGCAAATCGGAATCGTATTCCAGGCGTTCAATTTGTTTCCGCACATGACTGTGCTCGGCAACGTGACGCTGGCGCCGCGCAAGGTGCATGGGCGCTCTGCCGCCGATGCCGAGCGGGAAGCGCGCGATCTGCTCGACCGGTTCGGCCTTGCGGACAAGGCCGACCAGTATCCAGATCGATTGTCCGGCGGGCAGCAACAACGAGTGGCGATTGTGCGGGCCTTGGCGACGCATCCGAAACTGCTGCTGCTGGATGAGGTCACCTCGGCGCTGGACCCCGAACTGGTCACCGAGGTGCTGAGCCTGATCCGCGCGCTCAAGGACGAAGGTATGACGATGCTGCTCGCCACCCACGAAATGGCCTTCGCCCGCGATGTCGCCGATGAGGTGTGCTTTCTTGATGGAGGCGTAGTCGCTGAGCGGGGCGAACCGGCGCAGCTGTTCACCGAGCCGCGCGAGGTGCGGACTCAGCAATTCCTGCAGCGAATCGTCAACGCCGGGAGACTGTGACAAAGCTGTCGCGCGTAGGTTTACGGGCCAGCCGAATCAGCAGGTATTCACATGACTTCCATACCGCACGGTTCTCTACCAGATCGGCGATTGCTCATGACTATGGGTGATCGTTGTGCCTGATGTGTTGCCGGCGTGGGAGGACTGGGCGGGTGAGTATCCGGATTGGTTTAACCAGTTGCTGTCGTTGTTGACGGGGATGCAGTTTTTTCCGTTGCATACGTCGGAGACGAAGGCGTTTGATTTCGCCGATGCGTTGGGTGATTTGCCACCGGCGTTGGAGCCGTTGGTGGCGAAGTTGGTGCCGGTTATCACGAGTCTGCCTGAGGCTTACGATGTGCCGGCGACCGATCAGTTCCGGCAGGGCGCGATCGGGTATTTGGAGACCCCGAATCAGGGTGTTATGGGTTTGCAGGACAACGTGTCGGCGTGGTCGCAGGGTGCCTATGGCTTTGGCACGAATGTGCAGTTCACCAAGTACATGATCAACGTGGGCTTTTACGTCTTCGTGATCACCATGATCCTGACCTATATCA
>JBEDUI010000285.1:0-81359 GCA_040414495.1 Mycobacteriales bacterium | reverse complement strand
TCGCCCTGATACCGCTGTTCGCGCCATGGGTCTCCGTAGTCGTGGTAGCCGAGCGTTTCCCAGAAGCCCGGTTCGTCCTGCAACAGCAGCTGGAGGCCCTGCACCCATTTCGCCGATTTCCAGAAATACAGGCGCGGAACGAGCAGCCGGGCCGGGCCGCCGTGATCGGGGGTCAGGTCCTCGCCGTCGTATCGGTACGCCACCCATGCCTGCCCGTCGAGCAGATCGGCCAGCGGCAGGTTGGTGGTGTAGCCACCGTAGGAATGCACCAACGCGTAGTCGGCGGCGGTTTCCACGTCGGCCAGCAATACGTCCAGCGAGACGCCCTGCCAATTCGTGCCGAGCTTCGACCACCGGGTCACGCAGTGGATGTCCACGGTCGGAGTCTCGCTCGGCAGCGCCTGAAACTCGGGCCACGACCAGCGGTGCATCGCGCCCGATTCGGTCGTCACCGTGAATTCCCACTGGTCCAACGGAATCCGGGGAGTCGGCCCCGCTGAGAGCACCGGAAAATCAGGTGTCAGGTACTGGCCCGGCGGTAGCTTCGCGTCCTCCTCACGTCGCCGTCCCCGGAAACCCCGCGTCACGATCGCCATGAGCACACCCCGTTCGTCGCGCTGTTCCCGACTACTGTGCCAGCGGGTACGCCGGTCCGTAACCCAGTAGCCCGGTTACGACCGGAAATCGCGTACTCGTCCAAGCGTCGTCAGGTCCTCCTCGGTCAGTACGAGGTCGGCCGCGCGAACCGAGTCCTCGATGGTGACCGGTCGGGTGGCCCCGACGATGCAGCGCAGTAGCGGCGACTGGCGCAGGTTCCACGCGAGCACGACCCGCGCCGCCGAGACCCCGTGCCGGGCCGCGATCGTGCCCACCGGTCCGGCCAGCCGCTGCGCCTGGTCGCCATGCAGCGGGGAGTACGCGAGGTAGGCGATGCCGTGTTCGGTGCAGTACTCCAGCGTCTTACGGTCGCGCTCGTCGTAGAGCGAGAAATGATTCTGTACGGCGTCGATCCGCGCGATCGTCGATGCCGTTTCAATCTGTCCAATGTCGACATTCGAAATCCCGATCAAGCCGATCTTTCCGGCCTGCCGCAGGTCATGCAGGGCGCCGATGCTGTCGGTGAACGGAACGGCCGGATCGGGATGATGCAGGTAGTACAGGCCTATTCGTTCCACCCCGAGGGTGCGCAGGCTGATATCGCAGTGCCGTCGCAACGTCTCCGGTCGCCCGTCGACGGGGAACTCGCGTGCTCCGGCCCGGAAATGCCCGCCCTTGGTGGCGATCAGAACCTCATCGCGCCGGTCGTAGTCGCGCAATGCCTTGGTCAGCAGGGCTTCGCTGTGCGATTCGTCGGTCACTGTCGTATAGGCCAGCGCGGTGTCGATCATTCGTACGCCAGCGTCCAACGCGGCCCGAATCGTCGCCAGCGCCGCGGCGTCGTCGGGTTCGGCGGCCAGCGACAGCTTCGCGGCACCGAACGCGATGCTGCCGGTCGACAGAATGGAATCAGGCCCGGCGAAATTCACCGCCCGATCGTAGCCACGGTGTGCCGTGCCGTCCGCGAATGTGGCCGGTAATGGCCTTTACCTGAGCAGATGGTCTATGTCGTGCAATGCCACGTAGGCCATCGCGTGCGGCTGTGGATTCGGGTGATCCGACGTCGGGCCGTTCGTGTTGCTCAGCCAGATCACCAACCACAAAAGAAAACCAAAAGCAGCAATTATCGCGATAGCGACCGCGAACCAAAATGTCTCGTGACCGGTCGGCTGTACCGGTCGGTGATGGTGTTGGAGGACCATGGCGTCACCGTCCACAGGCGAGCCCCGCAGTTATGTCCTACCGCTCAAACCTACGAAACTTGCGCGTCACAATTCAACAGCCACCGCAAATCAATAATGCAGCAACACCGAATTCGTGACTGATACGGAAATCGCCGGAAAACCTAGAGCGTGTTTCTTGAATCCTGGCCGTTCCGGGCGGTGATCGCTGTAGGTGCTGCGGCGGTCCGGCAAGGCAGCCCGGGTGCGGGTGTCCCGCAAGACAGCCCGGGTGCGGGTGTTCCCGCAAGACACAGCGAGCCGATACCGGTGTTGTATCGGCGACGACGACAACGCTAGGCCGCCGGGGTGGTGGGTGGGAGCGTGTCAGTCGTCTGGGCACCGCGCAGCAGGCCGAGGATTTAAGAAACACGCCCTAAGCGACGTCGCCAGCACCGACCGCGATCGTCAGCTCGGTCACGTCCGACAGCTGGATCGAGCGGTCAACGACCGTGTCCGGCTGCAGGCCGAGGTATCGGCCCGCCACCTCGGTCGCATGCGCGAGCACCTCGCCCCACGGCCAACCGCTGTCCTGACACCGCTGCGCCTCATGCAGCACAAGCAGCGCGCCCAGCGTCAATGTGACCGGCAACCTATCTTCCCGATAGAGATCCAGCACGCTGTCATCGCGCAGCGCCACCAGATCATCGACCGGCACGGTCGCGTGCGCGAGCGCGTGCCCGACCAGGCAGGCCGGCGCACCCCGATTCGCGTAGAGGCAGCTGAGGTAATTCGGCCCATCAATCCAGACCGGCTCGTACACGTGATGCTCTCCCCGTTGCATCACGGCGGCCGCCAAAAGATCCAAGGCGCAGCCGATATCCACAATCCGTGTCTGCGGCGGCGTCGCCGTATCGTGACGAAGCATGCTCACTCCTCGCGAGGGGAGATACGTACATCAAAACCGTTGTGCACGTCCCGTACCGCAACAATTCCCACAAGCTGTTCCCCGTCGACGACAGGGAGATATTTCACCCCATTCGTGAGCATGGCAAGTGCTGCATCCCGCACGCTCGCCGCGCTCTCCACACTGAGCGGTTGTTTCACAACAATGTCGGCTACGCAAGCCTCGTTCGGGTCTTTTCCGTGCGCGACCGCAGCCACAACGTCTCCCTCCGCGAGAACACCCACCGGCACGCGCGGCGAGCGGTCGTCCAGAACAACGATCGCGGCCTGTTTCGCCAGCCGCATCAGATAGCGTGCCGTCGCCAGGTGTGCGTGCCGTTCGACCGAATTCGGAGCGGTGAGCATGACCTGGGATACGGGCGAGGACAATCGATTCTGCGAAATCCTGGTATGGGAAATCCTGGTATCCATCCGGACATCACCTACGAACGTTCGTCCAGACACCGAATGTTGGTGGCGGATCAACGCGGTTACGATCGCGCCGCGGGGCCAAGGTTCGCGCCCGGGTCCGCCCGGGTCGGCCCACCGGGCACCGGGGCCTGGCCGCCCCGTGCGTGCTCGAATTAGCCCGGGACCGGCAGCGCATCCCGCAGCTCCCGGCGCGAGCTGATGCCGAGCTTGGCAAAGACTTTAGACAAATGCCATTCGACCGTACGCGCGCTGAGAAACAATTCGGACCCTATCTCCGAGTTCGTCTGGCCTGCCCCGGCCAATCGGGCAATCTGCACTTCCTGTGTGGTCAGGGCACTGAGCCGGTCGACGTTGCGTTTTCCCACCGTCTCGCCGGTCGCGGCCAGCTCCCGTCGGGCCCGCTGGGCGAACGCCTCGGCGCCGAACCGGGCGAACAGCTCGTGGGCGCGACGTAGTTCGGGCCGCGCCGGCGCGCGGCGACCTTCCCGGCGCAACCACTCGCCGTACAGCAGGTGCGCCCGGGCCAGGTGCACGACGATGCGGCTGCGCGCGAGCCGTTCAATGGCCTCCTGGTAGAGCGGCTCGGCGGCCGGACCGTCGGTGCACAGGGCCAGCGAACGGGCCTGGACGCCCAGCGCCCAGTCCGTTCCGCTGGCCTGGGTACGGTCCCGCAGCTGGCGCATCGTGTCGGCCGCGAGCGTGTCCTGACCGACCCGCACGGCCGCCTCGATCAGCTCGATCATGGCCCAGGCCGCCAGGGCCAGGTCGTCCCGCTGGTACGCCTGCACCGCCGGGCCGAGCGCTTCCTCGTACCGACCGAGCCCGTTGAACAGCACCGCCAGCGAGTACTGGGCCATGCTGATCGCCCGGCCCTCGCCCCGGCGCTTCGCATCGTCGATGCCGTCCTGGATCAGCGCGATCGCCGCGTCCCGCCGGCCCGTCCAGGCGGCCACCATCAGGGCGGAGTAGCTGAACGGCGCATTTCCGGCCGCCTCGGCGATCGGCTCGGCCTCGGCCACCAGCTCCGCCGCCGCCGCGAGCTCGCCGGCATGCACGTGCACACCGGCCCGATAGGTCAACGCGACCGGCAGATCCTTGAGGGCGCCGTTGTCCCGGGCCAGCTGCAGCTGGCGGCCGGCCAGCTGGTGCCAGCTCTCGTCGTCCCAGACATCGGTCGCGACCCGACAGCCCATCCACAGCCAGCGGTTGTCGTCCCGGCAGCAGTGCTCCGGCCGGGCCATCGCCGCCAACGCCTGCTGCAGACCAGCCACCCCGGCCCGGTAACCCTCGGTGTACCGGATCGTCAGCGCATCCAGCAGCCGGTCGACCGCCCGTGGTGGCCGTGGCGCCGGCGGTGCGGCCCGGGCCGTCGCGGCGACCTCGGCGACCCGGCCGTGCGAGCCGGCGAACATCGCGGCGGCAATCGCTTCGAGGTACGTCTCGCGGCTGAGCTTCGGATCGAGCGGCCCGAGCAACGCGGCCGCGTCGAGCAGGAGCGGCGGCGCCTCGCTGCCCCGGGTCCGGGCGAACGCGATCCGCGCCTTCAGCTGGGCCAGCCGCGCCTGCGCGAGTTCGTCGAGCGGTCCCCAGGCGGCGGTCGCCAGCAACTGGTCGGCCTTGGCCGGGGCGCCGGCCTCGAACATGGCCGACGCGGCGGCCAGGGCCCGGTACGCCCGCCGGCCCGGATCGGGGGTCAGTTCGGTGGCGCGCTGCAGAAACGCGGCGGCGGCCGCCATACCGCCCCGGGCCTGGGCCCGTCCGGCTGAGTGCTCCAGCTCGTCGGCGACGGTCTCGTCCGGGCCGGGCACGGCGCGGGCCCGGTGCCAGGCCCGCCGATCCGGGTCAAGGGCCGCATCGGTCACCTCGGCCAGCGCCTGGTGCGCGGCCCGCCGGTCGGCCAGTGAGGCCGCCTGGTAAATCCCCGAGCGGACCAGCGGATGGCGGAACCGGACCCGCGTGCCGATCTCGACCAGGCCCGCCGCCTCGGCCGGACCAACCGCCGCCGCGCCGATCCCGAGCTGGCGGGCGGCCAGCCACAGCCGCGCCGGATCGCCCACCGGTTCGGCCGCCGCGACCAGCAGGAAACGCCGGGTCGCCTCCGGAACGTCCTGGATCCGCTGCACGAAGCTCGCCTCGATACGCCGCGACATCGATGACGGGTTCGGCAACCCGAATCCGCCCGCCAGTTCCAGCGGTGTCATCACCCGCGGCAATTCCAGCAGCGCCAGCGGATTGCCGTGGGTTTCGGCCACGATCCGGTCCCGGACCTGGGTGTCCAGTCCACCGTGGACGGCCAATTCCAGTAGCTGCCGGGCCTCGTATTCGGCCAGGCCATCGATGTGCAGCTCGGGCAGACCACGTAATCCGTTCTCGTCGGTGCGTTCACGCACCACGAACAGCATCGCGATCCGCTCGGCCAACAGCCGCCGGGCCACAAATGCCAGCAGTTGCACGGAAGCCCGGTCAAGCCAATGCGCATCGTCGATCAGGCACAATACCGGCGTATCTTCCGCGGCTTTGGACAGCAGGCTCAGCGCGGCCAGACCGACCAGAAAACGGTCCGGTGGGGCCGCTTTGGACAGTCCGAACGCGACGCACAGCGCATCCCGTTGCGGCTCCGGCAGTTCCGGCAACAGATCGAGCGTCCGGGCACACAACTGCTGTAGCCCGGCGTAGGGCAATTCCATCTCCGATTCGACGCCCCAGGCCTTTTCGATACGGAAATTGCTCGCGCGCTCGGCGGCGTAATTCACCAGCGCGGTCTTCCCGGCGCCGGCCTCGCCGGATATTACGAGCACTCCGCTGCGGCCGATCCGGGCCTCATCCAGCAAGCGATCCAGCGCATCACGCTCTTTGCGTCGACCGCATAGTGGGGGGCCGCCAAAGCTGGCCATGCCGAATAGTAATGGTCGCCGCCGATCGGTTGGCAAGTCCGCGCCGGCAAATTACTGACTGCGCACTCGATGAAATGTGCCCAGCCGGTCGGCGCAGGGCATAAATCGAACCTTTATTACTACGGTTACGTTACGTCGAATTTCGCTACGACAACACAGTCGTAATTGACTAGGAAACTGTTGGTGCCGGCGGGGTGAGGGCGGCCAGGTCCGCGATACCCAGCTGTTGTTCCACACCGTCGAGTCGGCCGAGAATCCGGGCCAGCGCGTGATCCCCGTATTGCGAATGCGCTTCATCGGCGAACCGTTCGGCCAACAACCGCAATGTCCGCTCCGAGGTGACCGCGCGCAGCGCCGGAAAGACAACGGTGTCCTCCCAGGCTTCGTGCGCTTCGTACATGCGCACGAATTGCTCAATATATGTACGTACTGCGACCCGGGCCCGCTCGGGTCGTAAATCGTCCGCGGTGCTGAGAATCGCGGCCGTGATATGCCGACCGCGGTCGTGTTGCACCAGCAGGGTACGGATCAGCCCGACATGCTGGCCGGCCCGTTGCAGCCGCGGAAATACGTACGCCTCTTCCAGCCCTTCGTGAAAGCTCTCGACGTAATCGGAGATCAGCTGGGCCGCATCGGTGAGGGCACCCCGCGGTGGCGTCTCCCCCGCCGCCAACTGCGCCGACATAGCGCGATAGGCCAGCAGCACGCGTTTGAGCACACCGTGTTCGGTCATGAGCTCTTCGCCGGGTGCGGCGACATTCGGCGCTTCCGTGGAATGCCCATCGAATAAGAGGTTCGCGGTTTCGGTCGCGGCCGCGCCGACCACCAGGCCGGAGCCCGTGGCCAACAGCGTTCGCCGACTCACCTTTGGCGTGCCGCTCATGAGTCCCCGTGTGCCGTGGTGACCGGCTGCCCGTTGGGATTGATCGCGTACCAGGGCCCGCCATTGAGAAAGAGGTCCTGTCCGTTGGCGGTGCCGGCCCGGATATCGCCGGCATACCGATAGAGCGGGTACCCGGCATAGGTCACGACCCGGGCGCCGCTGTTGGGGTCGGCAACCGTCCCCAGTTGGCTGGCATTCACGTGGGCTCCCGCCGCCGGCCGACTCCCGGACGCGATGACCAGCGGCGGCCAACTGCCAGCGCATGGGCCGGTGCACGTGACCCGGCTCCGGGCATCGGGCGGGAAAAGGTACAGCGTCCGGCCGCGCTCATCGGCCAGCACCAGGCCCAGTCCGTCCACTGTGCGCACATCGACCGTGGTGTGGCGCGGAACCGCCAACTCCAGCAGCCGATCGCCCTTCGGCGGATGATGCCGGCCGCAGCCGGCCAGCATCGTTCCACACAGGACTACGGCGCTGACCAGCCGGATCGGGGTCCGCGCAGGTCTCATTACAGCGAGAATACGTAAGCGGGTTACGGCTGGTTGCGTGCGGTTCCCGGGTGATTCAGGACGCCAGTCCGATGATCTGGTGGATCGTCTCGGGCTGCTCGAGGATCCGGAGCATGTGGTGGGCCACGTCGGCGCGCGGAATTGACCAGGCACCGCGCGGATTCCGGCCGAATTCGGTGCGATAGCGGCCGGTCCGCGGTTTGTCGGTCAGCTTCGGCGGCCGCTCGATCGTCCAGTCCAGGCCGGAATCCCGCACCACGTCCTCCATTGACGCAAGGTCGGCGTACTGCCGGCGGAACGCGGTTTTGGCCACATGGACGAACAGGTGGCGCATGAAAAATCCGTCGCCCGGGTCGTGCTTCGGCGGGTGCGGCCGGGCCGGCGAGGGCACGGTGCCCAGCGGTGCCGCGCTGACCACGACCAGCCGTTGTACGTCCGCCTCTTTCATGGCGGCGACCAGCGCCCGCGTGCCGTGGTGCGCCACGCCGGCCTCGGCCTGGGTCCGCGCCCCGAGTCCGGACAGGACCGCGTCGGCACCCCGGACGGCCGGTTCCAGATCCTCCGGGCCGGCGGTGGCCAGGTCGGCTTGGATGCTGGCCACCCCGGTCGGCAGTTTGCCCGGGTTTCGAACGACTGCCGTGACGTCGTGCCCGGCAGCTATGGCTTGGTCAAGTAGCTGGCGGCCGATGCCCCCAGTGGCCGCCACGATGGTGAGCTTCATTGTGCGCTCCTTACGGGATAATCTTCATCCGTACCCCATATAATACGAGGACGATATCATATGAGTTCCATATCTTCTCGAAGTCAGCATCGGCGGTTGACCAACGAGGTCAAGGACTCGATGCGCGACCTGCGCGTCCAATTGGCGCTGCTCAACCACCGGGTCGGCGCCCGCCTGGAGCTCAAGGACGTCGACCTCGACTGTCTCGACCTGATCTCCCAGCACGGCCCGCTCAGTCCGAGCGCCCTGGCCCGGCGGGCCGGACTGCATCCGGCCACGATGACCGGCATCGTCGACCGGCTTGAACGCGGCCGTTGGGTCGCTCGCGAGCGCGACCCGGCCGACCGCCGGGGCGTGCGGCTGCGGATCCGCCCCGAGCGGGCCGCCGAGGTGCTCCGGCTCTATATCGGCATGAACCACGCGTTGGACAAGATCTGCGCTGATTACAGCGAGGCCGAGTTGAAGGTGCTGACCGACTTCATGCGGCGCGCCACCGAAGCCGGCCACGGCGCGACCGAAGAGCTGTCATGACTGCACGTGCGGCCGCGAGTTGTCGTAACTCCGCCTGCGCTCATAACCCGCCTGCGCTCATGACCCGCTCACGCCCATTACCCGCCTGCGCTCAATGACCGCCCACGCTCATTACTACGAGCACAGCTGGGCGCACAGCGCCTCGTACGCCCAACGCTCCCACTTCCGCGGCGACCAAGCCCGCTGCCGTACGAAAACCAGGTACAGCTCCGGGCTCAACTGTCCATAGAGGACATCGGCCGCCTGCCGGGCCGAAAGTCCGGGGCGGGCATCGGGCTTGGCGACCAGCGCCTTCGCCGCGGCCGACTGCACCGTGAACCGCGGGTCGGGATCCTCCCACATGTCGGCGATATCGGGGTCGATCGCGGCGGCGGTCCGAAATACCTCCATGACCGGGGCGATCCGGCCGATGATTTGCCTGGTCCCCCGCACATGCTCGCGCAGTTGCGCCCGAGCGGTCGGCGCGCGGGCCGCCTCCCGAAACCATGGACGGTCCATTGTGGCCACCGGCTCGTCATCGCCGGCGATCGTGCTGTCCACGACTTCCTTGAGCAGCGACCGTTTGTTTCCGAACGTGAAATAGATCGTCTGCACCGCGACCTGCCCGCGGGCGGCGACGGCCTGCAGGGTGGTCGCGCCGTAACCCTGCTCGACAAACAATTCCCGGGCCGCGTCGACGATCCGGCGCCTTGTCTGGCGGGCCTTCTCCGACTGCTTTCCCCTGCCCTTGACCTCGGTCACGACTGAAAGGTATCACTAGAGTTCAACTCTAGAGGAGGTATAACGTGAGCTTCACGGTGCACCCGGTCGGAACAGTGGTCGCCGGTCGCGTCGATCCGGCGAATACCGATCATTGGGGCGCGGTGATGAGCACGATCGCGGTCGACGAACGGTTCGGGCCGGACAGCCTGGCCGGTCTGGCTGACTTCTCACACGTCGAGGTGTTGTTCGTTTTCGATCAGGCGAGCGAACGGGATGACTACACCGGCACGCGGTCGCCGCGGAACCGGTCCGACCTACCTGGAGTCGGGGTGTTCGCCGAGCGCGGACCGCGTCGCCCCAACCGTATCGGGGCCACCATCTGCGAGGTTGTGGCCGTCGAGGGCTGCACGGTGCGGGTGCGCGGGCTCGACGCGGTGCAGGGCTCACCGGTGCTCGATCTGAAGCCCGTGCTGCGCCAGTTTCTGCCGACCGGAGTGCGCCAGCCGGACTGGGTCGACGCGCTGATGCGCGAGTATTTCCAGGTTTAGTTGCTTAAGTCCTCGGCCTGCTGCCCGGCGCCCAGGACCTAAGCAACACGCCTAACGATCGGTTCGCTGGGGTTGGCCTCTCGTGGCCGCGACCCTAGGCACGCACCGGTGCCGGTCGTACGATCGGCTGTGGATCTTTTCCGGTTACGCAGAAGGAGCGTGATGGAACCCGCTCGGATCGGCATTTTGGGATGCGGAAAAGTCAGCCATATGTACCTACCTGTCCTCGTCCGGACACCCGCGGTGGAAATTGTCGCGGTGGCCGATGCGGATGCGGATGTCGCCCACGCCGTGGCCGGGCAATACGAGATCGCACGCGCCGTCTCCCCCGACGAGCTGATCGCGGATTCCTCGATCGAGCTGATCGTCAACCTGACGCCGATCGCCGCCCATGTCGCCACCACGAAAATGGCGCTGGCCGCAGGTAAACACGTCTATTCCGAGAAGTCGCTCGCGGTCAGCGTGGCCGATGCCCGGGACCTGCTGGCCGAGGCGGACCAGCGCGGCCTACATGTCGCCTGCGCGCCGGACACCTTGTTGGGTACGGGGTTTTCCGTTGCCCGGGCCGCTTTCGACGAGGGCCGGATCGGCAAGCCGCTGGCGGCCTCGGCGTCGATGTATCGCAGCGCGATGAACGCGCCGAGTTTTTACAGCAATGGCGCCACGCCGTTCTTCGACATGGCGCCGTATTATCTGAGCGCGTTGATTTCCCTGTTCGGACCGATCAACCGGGTGAGCGGTGTGACTCGCACCTGGCCGGGTAACCAGAAGCCGGCCGACACCCCGACCGGGTCGTCCATATCGATATCCGGCGTGCTGGAATTCGACAGCGGCGCTACGGCAAACCTGATTCTGGCCTGGGGTTCGGCCCATCGGCACGAGGTGCCGGTCCTCGACGTATTCGGCACCGATGGCGTCATCGCCTTTCCCAACCCGAACAATTTCGGCGACCCGGCGTACATTCGCGCCTACGCCGAGGCCGACCGCGCCGAATTGCCTGGCAGCCGGCAGCCGCAGGACTGGCTGCGGAACCTGCGCGGCCTGGGCGTCGCCGAGATGGCGCTGGCCTTGCGCGAGGGCCGCAAACCCCGCGCCAGCGGCGAAATGGCCTGCCACGTGGTCGACGTGGTCGCCGGCCTGGTCGAATCTGGTGAGTCGGGGAAACGCGTCGAGTTGACCACCACATGCACCCGGCCCGAACCGATGCCGGCGGCCGTTCGAGAACAACTGATCGCGTAAGGCGAGGAGGATAATCCATGCAGGTCGAGCTCGGCTGCGGTCAGATCACCTGGCGCGGCGTACCGGAAGAGTCCGTACTCGACGATATTCATCAGGCCGGATACGCCGGCGCGCCGTGGGGACCCCGGGGCGGACGCACTGCGGCGCAAATTCGCGATCTCTACGCCAGCCACGGGCTCGTGGCCGCACCGGGTTATCTCGGCGGTGACTTCTGGGAGAAGTCCAAACAGGACGAACACCTGGAGACGGCCCGCAAATACGCCAGCATTTCGGCCGAACTCGGGCTGACCGAGGTCTACGTCGCCGCGGGCGGGTTCAACCAGACCACCCGGTCCGGGCGCACCCGGCGGCAGGCCGTCACCAACGTCGCGCCTGAGGACAAGCTGACCGACGAGGAATTCGGCGTACTGACCGGCACCGTGCAGGCAATCGGAGAAATTCTCCTCGAACGCGGCGTCCGCTGCTGCTTCCACAACCACGTCGGAACGTTCGTGGAAACCGAGGACGAAATCGAACGGTTGCTGGCCGCGACCGATCCGGAAGTCGTTTTTCTCGGCCCGGACACCGGCCACCTGGCCTGGGCCGGCGTGGACGTACTGGAGTTCGCACGCCGGCACAAGTCGCGGATCAAGACCATGCACCTGAAGGATATTGACCTCGCCGTCCAGGCGGAGGGACATGCCGCCGGGTGGGACTATTCGACGTTCGAACAGAACGCGATCTGGGCCGAGATCGGCGAAGGCGGCGTGGATTTCCCCACGTTGTTCGGGATTCTCGATTCGGCCGGATTCGGCGGTTGGCTCATCGTCGAAACCGATGTTACGCAGAAATCCAGCCCGCTGGAGAGCGCGAAGATCAGCCGGGAGAATCTGCGCGCGCTCGGCATCTGATAGCCAACGCTCCGATTTCGCGACGATTCTCGCTGGGTTCCCGCTAACCTGCGGTGACATCGTCGCGAACGGAGCGTGCTCGTGGACGGGTTGGATCATGTGCTGTGGATCGGTGGGCCGGCCGGGTCCGGGAAAACAACGGTCGCGCGTCAGCTAGCGCGGCGTCACGGCCTGCGCTGGTACAACTCCGACGCCCGCACGTGGATTCACCGGGATCGCGCGCTGCGCGCAGGAAACCCCGCCGCAGGGCGGTTTGAGGCCCTTTCGCCGGACGAACGGGAGCAGGCGTCGGCGGCCGAAATGCTGGCGATGTCATTGCACGCCGAGCGCGGGCCAATGACCGTTGACGACGTGCGCACGCTGCCGAATTCGCCTGTGATCGTTGTCGAGGGCACCCAGATAACCCCGTCGGTCACCGCTGCCGGCGGACACGCCGTATGGCTGATGCTGTCTGCCGCGGCACAACGGGCGCGGCTGGCGCGGCGACACGGTCCGGACGGCGTGCCACCGTCCTATCTGGAATTGCGGAGCATCATCGACACCGAGGTGCGTGAAGCAAGCACCCGTACCATCCTCGTCGACAACCTGACCGTCGAGCAGACTGTCGCGGCAGTCGAGGACGTCTTCGCCCGGCAATTAGCCGATGGTCCACGCGCGACGACCTCGATCGAACGGCGGGAATTGCTGCGTTACGCCAACCGCGCCATCGTGGAGCAGTACCTGGCCTGGCTCGGCCGGTGGTGGACGACGGGCACGCCGGAAACCATTGTCCGGCCGTTCGACTGCGAATGCGGTCGCAGTGGCTGTACGGCCCAGGTCGAGCTGGCGCTGGCGGACTTTCCGGCCGGCCCAGAACCGGTCCTGGCCGAAGGTCACTAATACGTCGCCCGGCCGCCGCTGATATCGAATACCGCGCCGGTGGAGAACGAGCACTCGTCCGAGGACAGCCAGGCCACCAACGCGGCGATTTCCTCGGGCCGACCGGTCCGGCCCATCGGAATGCGGCTCACCATGTAATCGACCGTCTCGGGCGTAAGCTGATCCAGGATCTCGGTGTGCACCACCGCCGGCGTCACGCAATTGACGGAAACCCCAGTGGTGGCGACCTCTTTGGCCAGCGCCTTGGTCAGCCCTATAACCGCGGCCTTGGCCGTTGAGTACGCGACCATATTGGGATTTCCTTCCTTGCCGGAAATGGAGGCGATATTCACCACCTTGCCGGCGCGGCGTTGGAGCATGTGCGGCAATACGGCCCGGCACATCAGGAAGGTACTGGTGACGTCGACGTCCATAACCGCCGACCATTCGGCCTCGGAATAATCGACCAGCGGCTTGGCCGGACCGGTAATTCCGGCATTGTTGACCAGAATGTCGATGCGACCGTGGGCATCGACCACAGTGCGCACCGCGGCCGCAACCCGCTCGGCGCTGGTCACATCGGCGATCAGGGCCCGCGCGTCGACACCGCTCGCGGCCAGCTTCTGCGCCTGTTGCCGGACCACATCGGCGTCCACATCGACCAGTGCGACCGCCGCACCCTCGGCCGCCAACCGCTGGGTGATCGCCAATCCGAGCCCACGCGCCGCGCCGGTAATGATTGCGACACGGCCGTCGAACCGGGCCGCAACCCCACCGCTTGATTCTGGTGTCATGATCGGATTCTAAAGCCGGGCGAAATCAGCCGATGCGATGCGGCGCCAACGCCTCTTCGTCCGGGTCCAGCCCGATCCCAGGCACCTCGGGCACGGTCACCGTCCCGTCCGGATTCAGCGACGGCGTGTGCAAATACACGGTGGCCGCCATCCCGTCGACTTCCTTGGGATAGAACTCCAGCAACCGCGCGTTCGGAATTGCCGCCAGCAAATGCAGATGCGCCTGCTGGTCACCGTGCGGCGCGATGTCGAGCGCGTGGGCCTGCGCCATGGCCGCGACCTTCATGAACTCGGTGACACCGCCCATATAGCGGGCATCCGGGTTCAGGATCGCGATCGCCTGCGTTGCGATGAGGTCCCGGAAACCGTGTTTGGTGTATTCGTTCTCCCCGGTGGCCAGCGGAACCGAGGTCGCGGCCGCGATCTTCGTGAAACCCTCGTAATCATCGGGTTGTACGGCCTCTTCGAACCAGAACGGGTCGTATTCCTCGGCCCGCTGCGCCAACTGGATCGCTTCGTAATAGCGGTATGCGCAGTTGGCATCCAGCAGCAGCCCGACGTCGTCGCCGATGGCCGCGCGAGCCGCCTTGATCCGCGCCAGGTCTTCTTTGATCGGCAACGCGCCGATCTTCATCTTCACGGCCTTCGCACCGAGCGCCACGTACGAGGACAGCTCCTCTTGCAGTTCCTTGAGTCCTTTGTCCTTCGTGTAATAGCCGCCGGCGATATAGATCGGAATATCTTTACGAAATCCGCCCAGCATTTTGTAGAGCGGAAGTCCGGCCAGCTTGGCCTTCAGATCCCACAGAGCCAGGTCGATCGAGGACAACGCCCGGGTTTCGTAACCCCGCCGCCCCGACAGTTTCGGGCTCCACAGGCTGGCCCAGATCTGCTCGGTCATTGTCGGGTCGTGGCCGATGAGCCGCGGCAGGAACGACGCCCGGAATTCCCGTTCCCCAGCACCGGGCCGGCCCACTCCGTAGCCGGTGACACCGGCATCGGTCTCGATCTTGACGACGGTCAGGTCCGAGGTGCTGTACGTGTGCAGGCCGTTGGTGATCGGGACCTTGCGCTTCCATTCGTAATCGGCGGTGGATACGGCCGTGATCCTTACGTCAGCGGGCATCGGCTTCTCCTCGGATCGTCCTGCCTTAGACCCTAGTTGAGCCGTGCACCCGGACAACCCCGCTGCCGGTCTCGGCCGGAGTGGGCCGATGTCCGTTGGCCCACAGGACATTCACGCGAGTTAGCATCGGCGAATGTCCACCACTGACGACGCCGGCCTGGCGCAGATCCTCGGTCCGGCCGATCCCGGGCTCTATGACGTTCGTTCCACCGCCCCCGGGCCCAGCGGGGCCGTACCGATCACTGTGGACATGCTGCGCCACCGACCCTCGGGCGACCTGTTCGGATGGAGCCAGAACGTCGGTATGGGGCTGGATCCGGCCGCTCTCGGCGGCGCGGAAATCCTGCTGCTGAGCACCCACGGAGGAGTGCGGCGGCCCGATGGAACCCCGGTGGCGCTGGGATTCCACACTGGACACTACGAGGTCGGCCTGCTGGTCGAGGCAGCCGCGAACGAATTGCGGCAACACGGATCGGTGCCGTTCGCCGGCGCCTGTACGGATCCGTGCGATGGCCGCTCCCAGGGCACGGTGGCGATGTTCGACAGCCTGCCCTACCGCAACGACGCCGCCTCGGTGCTGCGCCGGTTGGTCCGTTCCCTGCCCACCCGTAACGGCGTCATCGGCGTCGCCACCTGCGACAAGGGCCTGCCGGCGATGATGATGGCGCTGGCGGCCAGCCGGGAATTGCCGGGCGTTCTGGTGCCCGGTGGCGTGACCCTGCTGTCCGAGCACGGCGAGGATGCCGGGAAGGTGCAGAGCGTCGGCGCCCGCTTCGCACACGGCGAGATCTCGCTGGATTACGCCGCCGAAAACCTCTGCCACGCCTGCGCTTCGCCCGGTGGTGGTTGCCAATTCCTCGGTACGGCGGCCACTGCGCAGGTCGTCGCCGAAGCGCTGGGCATGACCCTCCCCCACGCCGCGCTCGCCCCGTCCGGTCAGCCGATCTGGCTGGACGCCGCGCGCCGGTCGGCCCGCGCCGTATTGGCCCAGCACAGCAAGGGAATCCGACTGGCGGACATCCTTACCGACGACGCCGTCCACAATGCAATGGTCGTGCACGCCGCATTCGGCGGATCGACCAACCTGCTGCTGCACCTGCCCGCGGTCGCTTATATGGCCGGGCTTCGGCGGCCGACCGTGCAGGATTGGACGGACATCGCCCGCCGGGTACCGCGATTGGTCGACGCGCTGCCCAATGGACCGGTGGGTCATCCGACCGTACGGGTCTTTCTGGCCGGCGGTGTTCCCGAGGTGATGCTGCATTTACGTTCCGCGGGCCTGTTGAAGCTCGACGCGTTGACCGCCAGTGGCGCGACTTTGGGCGAAACGCTGGACTGGTGGGAAAGCTCCGAACGACGGCAGGCGCTGCGCGCCGTACTGCGTGAAAAGGACGGCATCGACCCGGATACGGTCATCATGAGCCCGACCGTTGCGGCCGAGCGTGGTCTCACCCCGACCGTCACGTTTCCCACGGGAAATCTGGCGCCCGGCGGCTCGGTCATCAAGAGCACCGCAATCGATCCGTCCGTTGTGGACGCGGACGGCGTGTATCGCAAACGCGCTACGGCCAAGGTTTTCTGCACTGAACCCGACGCGATCGAAGCGATCAAATCCGGCCGTATCGAGGCCGGCGACGTGATCGTTCTGATCTGCCGTGGCCCATTGGGCTCGGGTATGGAGGAGACCTACCAGGTCACGTCGGCGTTGAAATACCTGCCGTTCGGAAAAGACGTGGCGGTGTTGACCGATGCCCGCTTCAGCGGCGTCTCGACCGGCGCCTGCATCGGCCATGTGGCGCCCGAAGCGCTGGCGGGTGGACCGATCGGCAAGGTTCGCGACGGCGATGTCATCGACATCATCATCGACCGCAATACGCTGCACGGCTCGGTGAATCTGATTGGAGCAGCTGGACAGGCACAGGACGCGGCCGCCGGAACTGCCTTGCTGGCCGGGCGTTCGCCGCGTCCGGACCTCGCGCCAGATCCGCAGCTTCCGCCCGAAACCCGGCTGTGGGCGGCATTGCAGGACGCCAGCGGGGGTACCTGGGGCGGTTGCGTCTTCGACGTCGATGCGATTGTCGCCAAGCTGCGGTCGTGATTGACCGAAAGCGGCAGCGGTCCGCTCCGCAATCCACCGCTGCGACATAGACTCGCCGCGTCGGTGCCGGGACAGCAGGGGTGAACATGGGCAACAGCCAGCGCGTGGTGCATATGGTCGGCCACGGTCACATCGACCCGGTGTGGCTGTGGCGTTGGCCCGAAGGCCTGCAGGAGGCCCGGGCGACGTTCTGGTCGGCAATTCACCGGATGGCCGAATATCCCGATTTCGTATTCACCTGTGACCAGGTCGCACTGCTGGCCTGGGTCGAGCAGGCCGACCCCGTGCTGTTCGAAGAAATCCGCAAACACGTGGCCGATGGCCGTTGGGTCAATGTCGGCGGCTGGTGGGTCGAGCCGGACTGCAACCTGCCGACCGGAGAATCCTTTGTCCGGCAGGGCCTTTACGGACAACGGTTCCTGCAGGAGAAATTCGGTAGACCGGCGACGACCGGTCTGAACGCCGATCCGTTCGGGCACAGCGCCACGTTGCCGCAGATCCTGCGTCAGCAGGGCATCGACTCGTACTGTTTCCTCCGGCCGGGACCGCACGAAATGCAGCTGCCAGGCAACCCGTTCTGGTGGGAATCACCCGATGGGTCACGGGTTCTGGCCTGCCGCATTCCGCATCAGTACGGAAGCGCCGGCGGCAATCTGGCCGAGCATCTGGACGCCGCGCTCGCGCCCGATCAATCACTGGCGATGGTCTACTACGGCGTCGGCGACCACGGCGGCGGACCGACCAAAGCGAATATCGCCAGCATTCAGCAGTTGTCGGCTGACGGTGCGTACGGATCGCTCATCTTCAGCAGTCCGCCGGATTACGTCCGGACGGTGCTGGATTCCACATCGGACATTCCGGCGTGGAAGGGCGACCTGCAGCATCACGCGGCCGGTTGTTACGCGGCGAATTCGGCGATGAAGCGTTGGATGCGCGAGGCCGAGCATGCCCTCATAGCAGCCGAGAAATGGGCGACGGTGGCGGCCCTGGTCAGCTCCGTACGCTATCCGGCCGACGAGCTGGAAGCCGCCTGGAAACAGGTGCTGTTCAACCAATTCCACGACATTCTGCCCGGTTCGGCGATTGAAGCGTCCTATGAGGACGCTCGGGACGACCTAGGTGCGGCCCGGTCAACCGCCCGCCGGGTGGCGACGTTGGCCCAGCAGAGCATTGCCCGCGACATCGATATTCCGTTCCGGGAGGGCAGCCAACCCGTTCTCGTGTTCAACCCGCATCCGTGGCCGGTACGGTCCGATGTGGAATGTGAATCGTGGCTGTTCCGCGGGCCCGTGCGAGTGAGCGACGCGGCCGGCAATCACCTGCCGTGTCAGGAGATTCAGCCGCTCGCGACCGGGGCCGGCCAGCGCCGGCTCGTGTTTCCGGCCGACGTGCCGGCCCTGGGCTATCAGCTCTTCTGGGTCGATCCGTCCGAACCCTCCACAGCGGACTCCGCCGAATCCGATGAATTCGTGCTGGAGAACGATCACCTGCGCGCCGTGCTCGACCCGACGACCGGCTGGCTGGAAAGCCTGCTGGACAAGGCGACCGGACTCGACCTGGCTGCACACCGGCCACACACCGTGGTTTCGCCCGACCACACCGACACCTGGGGTCACCGCGTCGTTTCGTACGCCGGCGACGGCGAATCGTTCCGCTGCCGGTCGGTCCGCCTGATCGAGCATGGTCCAGTCCGGACGGTCGTGCGGGTCGAGAGCGAATACGGCCAATCCACGCTGTGCGAGGAGTTCGTGCTGGGTCGCGATTCCCGGCAACTACGGGTGGACGTCACCATCGACTGGCACGAGCAGCTGACCTTGCTGAAACTGCGCTTTCCCACCGGCTTGGACCAACCGGTGGCCACGTACGAAATCCCGTACGGTCATCTGGAACGCGGGACCGACGGGGCCGAGGAGCCGGGCCAGTCCTGGATCGACGTCACCGGCACCATCGAGGGCAAGGCGGCGGGGCTCGCCATCGTCAACAACGCGAAATCGGCCTATGACGTCAGCGGCGGGGATATCGGTATCACGGCGGTACGCAGTCCGGTCTACGCCTGGCATGACCCGCAGCAGCTCGACCCGCGGGCCCGCTACGGATATCAGGATCAGGGTAGGCAGACGTTCAGCTACCTGCTCATCCCCCACAGTGGACAGTGGCGCGGCGCCGGCATTGTCCGCGCGGCGGCCGAATTGGCCCAACCGCCGACGATGAGCTACGAGTCATTCCACTCCGGACGGTTGCCGGCCAGCATGTCCTTCGCCAGCGCCGCAAGCGATTCGGTCGTGGTCACCGTGCTCAAGCAGTCCGAGGACGACCCGACCTACTTCGTGCTACGCGGCTACGAATCGGCCGGGCGGGCGGCGCGGCTCAGGTTGGACCTGGCGTTTCTCGGTCGCGTGATCGAAGCCGACTTCGCCCCGCACGAGATCAAAACGCTGCTGGTGCCGACCGACCCGGCGGGGCCGGTACGTCAGACCAACCTGCTGGAACAGCTCCCGGCCCAATAGGGCTCACGAAGTGGTAGCAAGAATGTTGGCGACGTTGTCCGGGGCGAAGAATTCGCCTGGCGAGGTCGCGCCCGCGCTCACCCGGGCGAAACCATCCATCGCCGGTTGGTTCCCCACCATCGCGGCCAACACCTGCTGCATTGGCGGCGGCGGCGGTTCCAGTGTGGCCAGCTGGGTGGTGAATTCGTACGTGCCGCGGACGTGCTCGTCCCGGGTCGACTGATATCCGGCCATGGCAGCGTCGTAGGGCATTGCGCCGGACAGTGACGCATCCAGCGCGTCCGCCGCCAGCTCCGCATCACGGAACGCGTCGGAAATTCCCTGAGCGGTGATGAAGTCCTTGTTGTAGCCGGCATCGCCGACCAGGACCCAGCCTGAACCGTATGGTTTGCGGAAGTAATTCGGCACCGTCGTGCCGGCGAAACGGGCCTCCCGTGTGGCCGAGTGGATCCGTTCCGCGAACTCCGGCGCCTGCTCGAAAGACCTCAGGTAGTTGCCTTCGATATCGGTCTTGTTCGCCGCGAACTGGGCCGCGGGCCAGCCCACGACGACCATCGTGAGGCCGTCATGTGTCGGACATGCTGCCCAGCCCCGCTCGTGTCGCAGGTAATTCTCGAAGCGACCATTCGCCGGCAGACCACTCCAGTAGGTGTAATAGCCGCACAGCAATGGTGGCTTTTCCAGATACTGCTCCGGCTCTACGCTCTGCGCCAGCAGGGAATGCAGGCCGTCCGCCCCGACAACGGCCCGGGCCCGCTCGCTCACCGATCCGCCGCCCTTGCTGTGACCGCGAATGCCGATCACCCGATCGTCGGATGCCAGAATCTCGCTGACCGTAAAACCCTCGCGCACCTCGGCACCGGCATCCTCGGCCGCGTCCACCAGCAACTTGTCCAGCACGATCCGACGTGGACAGTAGGCGACCGGTGATTCCGCGGTCCCGGGCGAACCGGCCAGCACGAATGCGCCGAAATCGAATCGGTACGTAGTGATCGGCGGACAGCCGGTCGCCGTGAGTTGTCCCAGCAGGCCCCAGCGGTCCAACGCCGCGATGCCGGGCGGGTGGACAACGTGGGTGGAGAGCGTATCGCTGGGAAATGTCGCCCGATCGACCAGAAGAACCCGATAACCCTTACGGGCCAGCAACATCGCGGTTGGCGAGCCGGCGCATCGGGCGCCGACCACAATCACGTCGTAGCTATTGTCGGCCATAGTGGAACTCCCGCCCGTTTCCGGATCAACCGGACGGCGGCACCGTGTCGCGGGCCCGTACGCCCGGTGGCATCAGCGTACCCGGACCGCTGTAGTCCTCAGTGGAGCTTCGAGATTCACGAAGCCATGGAGTCGAGCAGGCCCAGTACCTCGGCGTCAGTGGTCTGAGTGAAATCGCGGTACCACTCGCCGACGGCGACAAAACGCACTGGTGCTTGTAGACAGATCACCGCGTCGACCTCGTTCCGCAGCAGGGCGGCGCTTCGAGCCGCGCACACCGGTGCGGCGAATACGACGCTGCGCGGGACGGCGAGCCGGATCGCCCGCACGGCGGCGGTAGCGGTCACGCCGGTCGCCAACCCGTCATCCACGACCAGAACGTCTCGGTCGGACAACGAGGCCGGTGGCTGGCGCTCGTGATAGCGACGCATCTGGCGCTGCGCCTCAGCTCGCTCCGCCGCCGCCACCGGCATCAACTGCTCGGCGGTCAGCCCCAACAGCGCCAGCGTCCTGGCGTCGTAATACGGCGGTCCCTGCGCGGTCACCGCTCCGACGCCGAGTTCGGGCTGATCGGGGGCTCCGATTTTCCTGGCCACAGCCACATCCAACGGCGCCCCGATCGACCGCGCGACCTGCGCTGCCACTGGCACGCCACCGCGGGCCAACCCAAGCACCACCGGATCGGTCCACCGACGTTGCGCCACCAACGCGGCCAACAACCGACCAGCCTCCTGCCGATCGGCGAATATACGCAGCTCGTCGGGCCGCGCGCGCAAACCGCCCCGCCACGGCCGATACTGCCCCTCGGGCCGTTCACCGTCCATTGTGCTGAGCCCTCACGGCCAGTGTGCCACTCACGCACCGGACGGCGCTGTGGGTACGCCATCCAAGGACGACGTACCCAGGGCCGCTCGTTACTTACACTTCGCCAACGAGTCCTGGAACTCCCCGCGCGCTTTCTCTCCGCCCTGGTTCTTCCAGTTCTGAATCGCTTCCTTGAGGTACGACATGGGCTTGTTTCCCACCGCGATCGCGTTGTAGGTGTCGGTTTGCAGCTTGGTCAGCGTGCCACCGTTGTTGACCCAGGTCGGCGAATACAGGCCCTGCGTCGGATCGGCAACGGCATTGGTTATCTGCTCTTCCTGTAGCTTCTGCATGGTCTGCGCCATTCCGGGCTGGTTGGCGTAGAAATAGTTGATCTCGCCCGGAGCACACAGATAGTTCAGGCCGTTGGCCCAGTTCTGGTTGCCATTGGACACCGAGACCGGGGCACCGTCGACGTAGTGGAACATCTTGCCTTCGATACCCGAATGCATGAACGTGAACTCGTCACTGCCGAACGGCGCGGCCCAATACTCCATGATGTGGATCAGCTCGACGATCCGCTTCTCGTCCTTGATCGAGCTGGGTATCGCACCGAATCCGTACGACGCGCTGCCCAGCGGCAGCGCCGGCTTGCCACCGTCATGACCGGGCGGAATCCACGGCGCCGGATTGGCCGTCTTGGTGTTCTGCTTGGTCAACGTGTAGATCGTGTTGGGCTGATTTCCGAAATAGCCCCATCCGCCCTGCGCGAAGAATCCGGTCTTGCCGGACTCGAACAGGCTCTCCTCCTCGTTCAGCGTGAGGGTGAGTGCGTCGGGATGGAAAACGCCTTTCTTCCACATCTTGTTGGCGAATTCCAACGCGGCCACGTACTCGTCGGTCTCCATATCCTTGACCAGCGAGCCGTCCTTGTTCAGCCGCCAGTTGTTCGGAGCCCGGAACATCGCGGCCCAGATACTGCCGCGCAACAGGTCAACGCCGAACGTGTTCTTCTTTCCGTTGCCGTCCGGATCGCCCTTGGAGAAGGCGACGAACATTTCCATGACTTCGTCGGCATTCTTCGGGTTGTCGACGCCCAGCTTCTGGGCCCAGTCCTTGCGGTACATGCCGAGTTGGCCGTTGACCGGTTGGATCGGGTACGGCACGCCATAGATCTTGCCTTCGAAGGCGCTGCCCTTCCAGGTAATGGCCGGGATCAGCTGGCAGTTCTTGAATTGCTTCAGGCCCTTACCGGTCAGATACGGCGTCAGGTCGTGGAATGCCCCTTCGGCCAGGAATTTCTCGAAGCCCGCTCCGCCATACTGACCGTCCGGGTTGAAGTTGATGTACGTGATGTCGGGGAAATTACCGCTGGCGGCCAACGTCAGGAGCTTGGCCGGATAGTCCGGTGAGTCGGCCAGGGTCGGCTGGATCTTGACACCCAGCCGTTGGTTCAGCTCCTGCCACCACGGGTTGCTCTTCAACGG
The DNA here is from genome assembly GCA_040414495.1 of Mycobacteriales bacterium. GTDB lineage: Bacteria > Actinomycetota > Actinomycetes > Mycobacteriales > QHCD01 > DATAVB01. The sequence goes on along the minus strand of JBEDUI010000285.1, from coordinate 58,422 downwards.
CGCCGGCGGTGAAGAGAAGAGGATCTGGAACGTGGTGACCGTACCGCCCTTGCCCGGCGGTTCGGGAATTGTCTTGTACGGCTTGGGATACGCGGTCCAGGCGTTGGGCGTGCCGGGTACCTTCGAGATGATCTCGTCGGACTGCGGCTTCGCCGTCGACGCCGGGAACTTCAGGTCGGAGACGCACGATGCGGCATTCTTGCCTCCGCCGTTCTTGCCACCACCGCACGCGGCCAAGAGGCCGAGCCCGGCCGTTCCGACCGCCGCCTTCAACAGCGAACGCCTTTCCAGCATGCCTTTCGCGCCCGCGATATCGCGATCAGGCCCCTGCGCAGCATCCATCTGGTGGTCGACCTCCTCCATGCTTGGTCAGATACCGTGCGTTGGAAAACACGGTGGATAAATGGTTTCCACTCAGCCCTTGACGGCTCCGGAGAGCACACCCTGGGTGAAATACTTCTGCAGGAACGGATAGACCAGCACGATCGGAACCGTCGCGATCATCACGACAGCCATCTGCACGGTCTGGGCCGGCGGTGCCGGCTGCCCGGTCTGGGTGGTGCCACCGAGGCTCTGGCCCTGCAACACGAACAGGCGCAACACCAATTGGATCGGCCATTTCGCCGTGTTGTTCAGGTACAGCAAGGCGTTGAAAAAGTCCGACCACAGTCCGACGCCGTAAAAGAGCGCCACCACCGCCAGAACCGCTTTGGACAGTGGCAAAACCACGTGCCAGAAAATCCGTATGGGGTTGGCGCCGTCGACCCGGGCGGCATCGGTGAGCTCTTCGGGAATGCTCATGAAGAACTGACGGACCACGACGAGGTTGAACGCGCTGATCATGCCGGGCAGGATCAACGACAGATAGCTGTTCAGCAGGCCCATGTACCGCACCAGCAGGTAGTTCGGAATGATGCCGGCGCTGAACAGCAATGTTCCCAGGACAAGGATCAGCACGAACTTGCTGCCCGGTACGTGTCGCGTTCGGGACAATCCGTAGGCCAGGGTGGTGGTCATGAACATGGCGATCAGCGTGCCGATCACCGTAATTCCGATGCTCACCTCCAACGCCCGGGTGACAATACCGCCGGCGAGAATCTGACGGTAGGCCGACAGCGTCGGATGTTTGGGAATCAGCGGCGCGTTGGCGCCTTTCAGGTCGGCCTGCGAGGAGAGGCTGACCGACAGCACATAAAGGAACGGGAACAGCATCACGATCACGACGATCAGCAGAATGACCGCTTTCGACAGCCGCGTGACCACCTTGGGCCGTTCCATCCACGATGGACGCAGCGCCGAGCTGCGCAAGACCAGTGCCACTAGAACACCCCCTGTTCGCCAAACATGTGGGCGAGCTTGTTCGCGCCCAAAACAAGAATCGTGCCGACCACGCCTTTGAACAGACCAACCGCCGCGGCCAGGCCCCAGTTGCCACCGATCACGCCCTGGAAGTAGACGAAGGTGTCCAACACCTGACCGGCGCTCGCGCCGACGGCCGGTTCCTGCAAGAGAATCTGTTCAAAACCGGTGGTGAGGATATTGCCGAGATTGAGGATCAACAGCAATAGCGTTATCCCGCGAATTCCCGGCAGCGTGACGTGCCAGATGCGCCGCCACGGTCCGGCTCCGTCCACAACGGACGATTCGTAGAGCGAGGTATCCACCTTGCTGATCGCGGCCAGATAGATGATCGTGCCCCAACCGACGTTCTTCCAGATGAACTGCAGAACCATCATCGGTTTGAACAGGTGCGGATTGGTCATCAGGTTGATCGTCGACATGCCGTGGCTGCTCAGCGTCTGGTTGAGCAGACCATCGCCGCCGAGTACGGACTGCCAGACGCTGACCAATACAACCCAGCCGATGAAATACGGCAGATAGACGATCGACTGGATCACCCGCTTGATCGCCGGGCTCATGATGCTGTTCAGCAACAACGCCAGGGCGATGGGCGCGGGAAAGAAGAAGATGATCTGCAGGCCGTTGATGATGATCGTGTTGGTCAGCGCCTGGCGTACGTCAGGGTTGGAGAACAGCGAGGTGAAATTGCTGAAGCCGACCCACTCGCTGCCGGTGATTCCCAGGAACGGCGAATAGTTCTGAAATGCGACCACGTTGCCGAGCAGCGGGATATATCGAAACACAACGAAATACAGAAACCCCGGAACGATGAACAGGTACATCCACCGTTCCTGCCGCATTCTCGAGCGCCTGGTCGAACGACGAGGCACCCGGTCGCGCCGCGGCGCTTCAACCAGTGTCGCACCAGACTCCACACTCACAGCTGCTCCTCGGATCGCTCGTCGATGCCCGATTGCGGGCGCGAAGGGCTACGGGATCGGCTCAGCTGGCCGATCCTGGGATCAGTCGTATGTCGTTGTGTCTCTTACGGATTACGGCGCGGCCTAGACGACAGGCACGCTCCCACCCCGACGCTGTCGCCGGTTCTTGTAGAGCGGATCAGTCCCAGGCGTCGACCCCGAGCAGCTTGCGGCCCAGATCGGTCAGCTCAGCCGGCGAGCTGCGCTGTTCCTCGATGCCACGGGCGTCGCCGGGAAATGCCCGGCCACCCGGAGTGGTGTTGTTCTGCCATGAGGAAATTCGGCGCTGCCGGTGCTCACTGTTCCCGTCGGTGGCCGGGTTCATGCTCAGGTATTGGCACAGTCGCGGCTTGTTCGACACGTTGTGCCCGTTGCCGTGCAGCAGCAGTGAGGTCCAGATGAGCAGGTCGCCGGCGGCCAACCGCGGCCTGGTGACGGGGTACGCCGAATAGTCAGGGTTGCGGGATGCAATCTGCTCCGGCGTCTGCGTGGCCAGAAACTCTTCGAGGTGCTGATATGTATCGGGTACACATTGGAACCCGCCCATCTCCGGCTCGGTATCGGTGAGCGCGAGCACGCCCTGCACGTGGAATGGGATGTCGGGGTACCGCGTCATGTCGGTGTCCCAATGAATCATTCCTTTGTGGTCATACTCCGGATGGCGCGCATCCACGGGCGGCTTGAGTCCGACCCGGTCGATGGAAACAGACAGCTTATCGGTCCGGTGAATTGCCCGAAAGATGTCGTACACATGCGGGTGCTGTCGGTTGTTCCACATTGACTGGTACTGATACATCTCGACCATGCCGACGGGTCTAATGACCTCCGGCTGATACCACGTCTCTGGGTCATCCGGGCTCGCCCCGGTGTGTTTCCAGATATCGTCAATCGTGGCCTGGAGATTTTCTTCGGGAAGGGCATCGTGGACGACCACATACCCGTAGGTCATGATGTGATCGCGCCACTCATCCGGATTCAGCGCGCCGCCGGCGTCGTTCATGTTCGCAATTCCTCCCGTTATGTGACACGCCCTGGTCGTTCCGTCCTGCCGTCATCGCAGCGTACTGCCTGCGGATCCCTCAGCCGGGCGGCCAACGAGCCGCGCCGATCACCCCGGATCGCCGGCGCCGACGTGTATCTCCGCCGATCGTTGAACCGGGCTTTTCCATTTCGATCCCGTCCATTTATCGAGATGAGATTCGTCCGTACATCATCGGAGCTGAGTTCAGCACGTTCGCGGAATTGTCTCGAAACTTTGCTCAACGAATTTCAAGTTGCGGAATCGGCGCTTCGTTTTACCGGAACCCTAGCGTACGGCTGTCGGCTCGGCAATGCCGTTTTTCCCAACCCAGCAAGCAAATTGCGTCCGATGTAGGACCCGGATGCGACGCTCGAAACCCCGACGCCACAGTGGAATTCGTGAGCAAGTCGGAATTCCTGAGAGGACAGCTGGCCGGACAAGGACGGACGGCCGCCATCGACGCCGGCGCGCCATTGACACCCAATACGGCGACGCGTACGTTTTGATTCGCTCAGGAAACTGGCACCTGGATCACTATTGTGCAACGTCGCAACCGCACCAGATGCGGACGGGAGATTTCCGTTGCTGATCCTCCGGCCGTCTGTCGGTAGTGGACAGTCAGCGGACTACAACCGACCGATCCGAACGCAGGAAGGGATTCGGTGATGGGCATGAAAGTACCGATCGGACGCGTCCGCGCGACGTGTCCCAACCGCCCAGTCAGCTACCCAACGGGTAACGAATTCGGTGTGGTAGCCCCTGACCAGCCCCGTGGCGAGCTTTTGATCTCGTAGGCCACCAGATCGCACACCAGTGAAAATGGTGATTTCATTTTCCTTTCTTTACCAACATCCATAGCGCTTCCCCGCCCGTGATCATGCGGAAATGGTTCGCCCGCACGGTGTGTCGCGGACCAATTCCGCATGATCACGGTGACGGGCAGGCCGACCGCGCATTTCCGTCCCGAGTTGGAAATTCGAGCCGAAAGCGAATGCGGTGAACCGTCGATTCGGTGAGCTGGCATTCTCGGCCGCGGAACCAACCGCGGGCGACGGCGATCTCGGGATTCTCGGCTGCGAGAACTAACGCGGGGCGACGGCCATCTCGGCGACCGCGCCATCTTCGGCTGCGGACTAATGCCGACGACGGCCAATTCCGCGACCGCGCCATTTTGGCCGCGGTTTGCCGCCGGCGCGCCTCTCCTGCTGATTTGCGACAATGGCGTCCGGTCGGCCGTCGACGGAGGTGCGGTGATGGATGCGGTGGGTCGACCCGAGCCATTGCGGCCATTGGGCGGGGCCGGGTCGTTGCCGGTGATCACGCCGGAGGTACCGGGCTCGTTCCCGTGGGGTGTGTTGCACGAGCGGCATCCCCGGCTGATTCGGCAGGTGCAGCAGGCACATCCGTACCAGCCGAGGCAACTGGACGCGCTCGAGGCGCTCTATCGGGAGATCACCGACGGCACGATCGGCCGACTGTCCGATGTGGCCACAGACCGCGCGATGTGGGACAGCTGGGCCGCGCCTTATCTCGGCCGGCCATGGGACACGCCACCGTTTCTGTGGGCCGAGTCGTACTTCTATCGCAAGCTGTTGGACGCGACCGAATTCTTCACCGACGGTGCCTGGCGCTGGATCGATCCGTTCGGACCGGTCAAGGCGGCAGAGCTACGCAACGTCGAGGCCGTGGATCAGCTGGCGGAATTGACGCCGAACGAGCTGACCATGGCGTTGCTGCTGGGCGCGGTGTGGGGCAACCAGGCGGACCTCGGGTACCGGATCACGGCCGGCGACGGCGGGTCGGGCGGGCGGCACGTGATCCACGACGACCGGGCCGACACACTGGCCTGGCTGCAATCACGGCCGGCGGGCCGGATCACGATCATCGCCGATAACGGTGGCTCGGAAGTCGCGGCCGACCTGATCCTGGCCGATCACCTGCTGCATACCGGGATCGCCACCGATATCGCGCTGCACGTCAAGCCGTATCCCTACTTCGTCTCTGACGCGACGACCGCCGACGTGCTGGCCTGTCTGCGGCAACTGGGTGCGGGCTCAGCCGGCTCAGCGAGCTCAGAACCCACCGTCGCCGACCGGCTGCGGCGGGCCCTGAATGAGGGCCGGCTGGCGATTGAGACGCACCCGTTCTACTGCCATCCGTGGTCGTACCATTACCTGCCGAGCGACCTCGCCCACCGGCTCGCGAGCGCAGATCTCGTCATCGCCAAGGGCGACCTGAACTACCGGCGCCTCGTCGGCGACCTCGAGTGGCCGCCGACCGAGTCGTTCGCCGAGGCAACGGCGTACTTTCCGGCACCGGTCCTCTGCCTGCGCATTCTGAAATCTGACGTGATTACCGGGCTGTCCGCCGATCGAGTAGCCGACCTTGACCGGACCGATCCGACGTGGCGGACCAACAGCAAATACGCCGTCGCGCAAGCGTCGCTGTCATCTCCCGCTGCATAGATCAATCGCGGAGCCTGAATCATTCTCCGGCCGGTCGGCGGTTGGGCGCGATCTGCGGCCCGTCGTGCCGACGTTCGCCGGCCGGCTCCGCATCGGCGGGCGGGATCCCGTTCAGCCCTGGGAAGTGAACGCCGGCGTCGATCGCTGCCGCCGGCCCGGGAACGGCGGCCTGAATTCCAGCGTGAATGCCATCGTGCGCCACGGCCGGCGTGAACGAATACGGTGCGGCGCTCTGCCGCAGCTGCGGGTCGCAGTCGCCGAGCCGGGGACTGCCCTGATCGCGTGGATCGACCAGAACGAAGGCGGTCGAGGACAGTCGCTGCAGCAGACTCGGCTCGACCGAATATTCGTAGACCCGCTGGTAGGCAAGGGATTCGCTGGTGGAGCCACCGTACTGCTGCGACGTGCTGGTGCCTTCCGTGGTGGAAACCGACCAGCCGGTATTCGTAGAACTCTGGCCGCCGCGGGAACGACCGCCCGACTCGTGCGGGAAATCAAACAGCGCACCGAAATGGTAGTTGCGGTTGACGCCCCATTGGGTGCCGCTGGACGTTGATTCCTGCTCGCTGTCGGCCACGCTCGTGCTGGTGCCCGTGGTCGTGGACCAGCTGGCGCTGCGGGAAACGGTGAAGCCGGACGCGACGACACGGTGCTGCTTGCCGATGAACGACGCGGCGTTCTCGGCCTCTTTGGCATTGCCCAACCGCATAAAGAGCACGGCCTCGCTGCCGCCGAGCAGCTCGACCGCGTCCTCGCGCAGATGCCGGAAGAAGAACAACAGCCGGATACCGCGCCGACGGGCGAGCTGGTCCAGCCGTTCCAAATGGGTGCGACGCAGCCGATCGCACCCGGTCAGAACAAGTACGCGCGGCGGGTCAGCGTTCTGGCTGCCACGGACCCGATGCAACGTGGCGTGGAACACGACCTGCGCCAGCAAGGTGCCGGTCAGGTCATCGACCCGATCAGAGAGCTGCCAGATCCGCAGCGCCGGATCCGTCTGCTCGTCGGTCGATGCCGGTACGGGCGAATCCTCAACCGCGGCCAAACGTTGCGCCGCGGCCGCCAGTCGGTAGAGCCGACTTTCCGCGGCGCGCAGCGTGCCTTCGCCGAATAGATTGGTCAGCGCCATCTGCTCGGCCGGAGCCAGTACGTCGCCGGTCGCGCTTGCCTGCTCGGTAGCCAGCCGGAGCGCGGCCGCGAGCCGGGTGAAGGTCAGCTGGCCGTCCAGGCAATTGCCGACTTTCTCCACCAGGTCGGCGTCGAGGGTACGGTCGTCAGCCGCGCTCTTACCCGTGTCCATCGCGTGCAGCGACTCCGTGAGAATGACACCGATATCGGCGGCGGACAGGCCAGTCAGCAGAGCCGACACCGCGAGCTGGTCGGGGATGAGCGTTGTGGTGGCTCCAGGCACGGCCCGCGCCAGCCGGCCGGCCAGATCGTCCTGGGACAGCTCGACGACGGTGATCCGCGAACCGGTATCGAGCAGCGAGGTGACAATGCCGGCGAGCAGGGTTGAGCCACCGTCCGGATCACCGCCGTAAATGTCGACCCGGTGCGTGGTCACCGGTCGCAGCGCCACCCAGGCCGCATCGGCGCCGGCCGCGGTCTGCTCGTGCTCGGCCCGGCGGGCCGCCCAGCGCTGCGATTCGGCCGCGACGCCGCGGTGCGCGCGCAACGACCGACGCCGCCACCGGCGATATCGCCAGTCGCTGTAGGCCGGGGTGAGGACGGGCTGCGCCGCCACCCCGGCCAGGAGGACCGCCGCGACGGCAAACCCGAACGTGATCCAGCCGGCCGCTGGCCGGGTCGCCGAATAGCTTCGGAGCACTCCTGCACCGACCACGGCCACCGCCACCGCAACGGCCGCGGCCAACACGTATTCGCCGGTACGTGTCCATCCCCGCGCCGATGTGCCCGTGCGCGGTCGCGACCACCGCGGCCGGGAAATCATCGGATGTGGCGGGGGTTCGTCGAACGGCGTCGGGCTCGGCGGCGTTGGCTCGCGCAACTCCCAACCCCAGCATTCGGCCAACGCCCCAGGCTCGCGAGGCCCGAATTCGAATCGGTCGGTCATAACGGGCCCTGCCTGCGACTGGCCACCACAACCGGCCGCCCGCCGGATGGCGGAGCTGCCGCGGCGACCGGGCCGGCGAGCAGCTGGTCACCGCGACCAAGCGTGCTCAATTCGCTCTCGGCGGCCGCGATGACCTCCCGCGCGGCGCGGCCGGCCTCCTCGCGTTCGGTGTCATCCTCCGCGGTGAACCGGCGCCCGCAGATCCGGCAGTGCACCGCCGCGTACCCGGAAATCCCGTCGCAGGCGGCGCAACGCCGGCACTCCACCCAAAACCGCTGCTGCTCGATCCGGCGCCGCGCGGCCAGCACCCGGCCCCACCGGTCCTGCGCCGCGGCCAGGAGCGGGTCAAGGTCAGTGTCGGCGACGATCCGCCCACCGGCCGCCGCCACCGCATCCACGATCCGGCGCCGCGCCGCCCTCATCGCGCGGCCGTCCCGCCCCTCCGGGCCAACCGTCAGCAGCAACGGATACCAGCTCAACACGACCGCGACCAGGTGCCGACCGCGCCGATGACGCCAACGACGCCACAACAGCGGGGCGGTCTCGTTGTCCTCGAGTGCCACCCACTCGTCCGAACCGGCCCCGAGCACGGCGGCATCGACCAATGCGACCGCCCGCGCGTCAAGGTGCGGATACGGCAGCATCAGGTGCGCGTACGAACGGCCTTTCCACGGCCGGCCGTCCTCTGCAACTGCCGACACAGCACGCCTCCCGACACAGACAGGAAAATCCCGTCAGCCGGTAGAGTACCGCCGCGAATGGACATTTTGGCTCGTCGCAATCCGGCCTGTGGATAACCGGTCGATATACGTCATCCTGTGGATATCCAGCTCAGAGCCCGGTCGGGCTGGTAGCCACGCGGTGCGCGATATCAAGATAGGGCGCCACCCAGGGCACGCCGAACATCTCGCCAAGTTGGTTCACCGCTTCGGCCCAGTCATGGTCGCCGCGCCGCGAGCCGCTGATTCGCTCCAACGTGCACGGCCGTCCATCGCCGTAGATCACCTGCTGGACCTGATTCAGGTTACGTGCCCGGCGCCGGGCCTCCTGTACGTCGGCCAGCTGGCGCCGCACCGCCAGGTCGTGGCTACGCTCATTCCGCAACAATCTCAATTCCGCGTGTGCGACGTCCCACATGAACGGCCGGGCCCACCACTGCGGATACGAATTCTCACTCGGCGGCTGCCCGGCAATGGCGGCCCGCAGCTCGCCGGCCAGGAATTCCGCGAAATCGGCGGGATTCATGCGATCGGCGATTCCGGCCACGCGGGCGGCCACGGCCTGATCGATAGCGTCGATCAACGCCACGTCACCCGTCTGTCCATTTGCGACAATCGTGGTCCGGACCGGCTCGGTCGGCGCCGGTGCGGCCATTGCGATCAAATACGCGACAACGCTCAACTCGACCCAGGCCGAAACGTCGGGACTGCGCTCGATCAGCGCCTGGCCGGCCGCGATCAACGACAACGACGCCCGCCCGAGACCGTAATCCGCACCGCACCGGCCATTGCGCGGCGCGGCGATGATGTCGGCCTCGCTCAATTGCGCCGGCCCGGCCTCGGCCGAGGTGCCATCGGGCAGCCGGATTCGGATCGCGTGGTCCATTGCGTCGGTGAATACCGCCGCCTCGCCCGGAGGCAGGCTCACCACGTATTCCGACTGGGCCTTGTTCAGGTTCATGGTGGCGCCAACGGTTTCCCGGTCATCGGCCGCTGGCAACCGGTGCATTACCTTGACCGCGGTGTTCTTCACGACATCGGGAATCAGTTTCGAGGGAATCTGTTCGGCGATGACGACGCCCTCGCCGTAGGCCCGTACCTCGGCCAGTAACGCGGCGAACATCTCCACTGCCTGCGCCACAGCCGATCCGCCATCCTGCGATTCGGCCCGCCGCAACAATCGGTGCGCTTCTTCGAATACAGTGACGTGCCGGAGCTGTTCCACTGTGGAGGGTTGCTGTTTGTCGACCACACGCAGGTGTTCGGTCAACGCGATGAGGACAACCCCCATCAGAAACGCTTTGTCGCGGTCGTCGCCGACGTCCTCGATTTCCAGCACGACATTGCGCTGCAACAGCTCCGCGATGGAAATCGGGCAACTGCGGTGCACGAACCGTCCGGTGGTGCCCAATTGCAAGGAGGCAAGCCGGACCCGGATGAATCCGGTGACGTTGTCGCGGATTTCCTGGCCGTATCCGACCTCGTCGATCACCTGCAGCGCGGTGGCCTGCAGGTCGGCCAACGTCGGATAGATCGGTTGCCAGCCCGGCTGCGGTTCTCCGGTGGCCACGTTCCAGCCGAACCGTTCGTACGTCCGTTGCAGTGCGGCGGCGAGAATCTGCGGAAACGGCTCTACCGCTTGGAACGATGCCAGAAAGAGCGCCCGTACCAGGTCGATATGGGTTTGCAGCGGGAAGCCGGCGGCCGGGCGCAGCGGATCGATCCCCACCGGCACCCGCTCTGGATCCCCAGGACGTATCACAATCACCTGTGCATCAGGGAGTCTGGCCGCCATTCGCCGGTATTCGGCCTTGGCCGGTTCGACCACCAGCCACGGTATTTTCGCGGCCGACAACTCGGTGAGCAAACCCCGTACCGTCTGGGATTTTCCCGAACCGGTGGCGCCGCAGACGAATACGTGCCGGTTGAGGCTGGAGCGCGTCAGGCCGAACAAACCCGCCGGCCGAGACTGGGCGTCCAGTATCTGCCCGAACCGAATCGGGTCCGGGACAGAATGCTCCGGCGTGACATCGAATTGCGGCGCGTTCACCAACCGCACCCCGGGCACCTCGACCGAGGGCGGGCGGGTCAGCGCGGCCACCATCCGGGAGCTGACCAATTCCGGAGCCAGTTCGACCGCATCGGGGTCCAGGGCCGGCATCGCCGGCGCGGCCTCGATCGCCTGGGACAGCGGGCATACCGATCCGGCGGGCGTGAGGTCGTACGGCAGGTCATTGATATCCAGTGACGCTGCCGCGACGCCGGCCAATATCCGTACCGAATCGGCGTCAGCCGCGCCGACCGTGACCCGTAGCTGCCACAGGCCTTCGGCCCGGCCCCGGCGAAGTTCGGCCAACCGCGCCCGCAGCCGTTCATACCGAAGCGCGTGCTCGGGTGCGGTTCCCTGTCGCTGCGCGGAAAACCGGCCGGCCTGGATGACCCGGACCATCGCGGCCTCGATCGCCATCTGCGACGCCGGTTGCGCGAGAACCAGCAACGCGAACGCGTCATCCCGCGCGGCCAGCAGGCCTGTCTCGATCGACGGCCGTACTTGCCCGGCGGCATCGTCCTGTGTGGACTCGTCCGGATCCCCCGGCCACACCGACAAAATCGTCCACGCCCCGAATCGATCCAACCGGTCCCACAATGCGCCGGCGTCGAGCGACTCGGTCACCGCTTCGGCCGGCAGGGCCGAGCCGCCGGCGCTCAACAATTCAACGCTGCCGCCGACCTGGTCCCGATGCCACGCCCACAACAGTGGGTTTTCACCGGCATGAAATACCGACGCCAACGCAGCCCGCCGCGCCATTCCGTACGGATCGCTGGCCGGCTGCCGAATCTCGGCGTCGGCATCGGGCGGACGCGGCAGGGCGCGAACGCGTACGGCGGGGATATTCCGAATCGCGGTTACGAGATCAACCGGCATGAGGTCAGACTATCCACAGCGGACACTGCTATTTCGCCAGGAACGCCGGTACCCGGTCCTTGGGCCGCCCGATGATTGCCCGGCCGTCGCGCACCAGCACCGGGCGCTGCATCAACCGCGGATACTCGACCAACAGATCGGCCACCGCCTCGGGCGTGACGTAGTCGTCGGCGACCAGGCCCTGCTCCTTGAAGAAGCCGTCTTTGCGGACCAGGTCGGCCGGCGGGTCTTCGAGCTGCGCGATCAGGTCCAGCAGGCCGGCCCGATCCAGCGGCGTCTTGAGATACTGCACGATCTGTACGTCAACGTTCGCCGCCTTGATCTCATCCAGCGCGTGCCGGGATGTGGAGCAGGCGGTGTTGTGGAACAAGGTCACCTCAGGCATGAGCTGAGCCTAATCGCCGGCCGCCGCAAAAGACACGTTACGTCGTCAATCTGGTCGCGGCGCGGCCCAGGACGTACGACAACGTCAACCGGTGAATCGGCACCGCGAGTGCCCACAGAAGCCGGACTCCCCGGCGTTCGTAGCGGACAAATGCCGCCCAGCGCACCCGCGAATCGTCAACGACGACGACGTTGTGCGCGCTGATCAGGCGTGAGTCCAACTCCAGAACGATGGAATCGGGCTGTGTCCGCACAATTCGCCAGCCGAGAATATGGTCGCGCGAGGACCGCGGTCCCAGTCGCAGGCCGAGGCCGAGCCGCCAACTGAGCGGCAACAGCCGGCGTAGCAGCCACGGCGCCCCCTCGAACGTCGTCCGCGCCCATTGCTCGGCCGAATGGGCCGAGGCGCCAGGCGAGGCCAGTTCGAGAACGGTGGCGCGGTCCGGATTCGCCAACGTATCCACGGCCCGCAGATCATCCGTCGCGGCGACCATCCTGACGCGTGCACCACTATTTGACACAGGTACAGTAAGCCATGCCTAGTAGACACTCGTCAACTAAGGTACGGGAGGTGAGCAATACGCGCCGCCGGCTCGATCCGGATTCCCGCCGCAACGAACTGCTCGACGTCGGCGCGGCGTTGTTCGCTGAACTACCGTACGACGAAGTGCGGATGGATCAGGTCGCCGAACGGGCCGCGGTCTCGCGCGCGCTGCTGTACCGGTACTTCGGCAGCAAACGCGATCTGTTCGCCGCCATTTATCAACGGGCCGCCGACCGGCTCGTGCCCGAAACCGAGGTCGATCCCGACGTGCCGCTGACCGAGCTGGCGACGGCCGGCCTCGAGGCTCACATCGATTATTTCGCGGCGAACCGCCGCACCGTGCTGACCGCGAACCGCACGCTGTCGGGCGATCCGATTATTCAAGCCATCATCAACGAGGAACTGGCCGTATTACGCCGGCGAATGCTTGAGGCGTCCGGTGTGGACGGTCATCAACGCGATGTCACCTCGGCCGCCTTGCAGGCCTGGCTGGCGTTTGTTCGCGCGATCTGCTTGGACTGGCTGGAAAACGAGGCGATCAGCCGGGCCGAGGTCCGCGATGTGTGCCTGCGTACGCTGCTGGCTGCCCTGCCAGCGCAGCAACATAAGCGCTAGAACCTAGATTCGCCCGTCCGCCGGAGTACAGACCGCATATTCGCGGGTTAGCATTCAGCGGCCCACATCGCTTTCTCCGGAGGATTCGATGCTGCGTCGTGCCCTGATTGTTGCCTCTGCCCTGCTGCTCGCGTTGGTCGGCGCGACCGCCGCCGAGGCCAGCGCCGGCCCGCCCCACCGGGTTGTCGCCTATTACCAGACCCAGTACGTGACCGGCGCGGACGGCAGCCAGCAATTCGTTTCGCCGCTGCCATTGCAGGGAATCGCCACCGATATCGACGTAGCCGCGCTGCACCTGAATTCCGACGGCTCCGTACACCTCAACGACGACCCGCCATCGGCACCGAAATTCCAGCAGATGTGGGCCCAGCTGGCCACGTTGCAACGCTCGGGCGTCCGGGTCGAGGTGATGCTCGGTGGTGCGGGTGTGGGCTCGTTCGCGAACCTGCACGCAGATTTCGCCACGTTCTACCCGCTGCTGCGGGACACCCTCAAGACGTACCACCTGGACGGGATCGATCTCGATATCGAAGAACCGTTCTCGCTGGCCGACACCGAGCATTTGATCAAGACGTTGCGGCACGACTTCGGTCCGCACTTCATTATCGCGATGGCGCCGGTCGCCAGTGACCTCAGTGGACAGTCGACATTCTCCGGCGGCTTCGACTACGCCACGCTCGAGCATCAGGTGGGCAACCGGATCAGCTGGTACAACGCCCAGTTCTACTGCGGTTGGGGCGATCTGCGCTCAACCGCGGATTACACGGCAGTGGTGGCGCACGGCTTCAGCCCGGCCCGGGTCGTGGCCGGCACCGTGACGAACCCGGCCAACTGCGGCGGTTACGTTGACCCGACGACGCTGCACCAGACGATCTCGTCGCTCTCCTCTACGTACCGTGATTTTGGCGGGGTCGCGGGTTGGGAATACTTCAATTCCCTTGGCACCGACGGTCCACAGAGTTGGTACGCCGCCGCCAAATCAGCGATGTGAGTATTGGACCAGGGCCGGCACGCCCAGCAGTCCCGATCGCAGGTCGTCGCCGGCCCGGTCCAGGTCCTGCATGATGAACCGCCGGCCGTACTGGTTTTCACTAGCCCGGGCCAGCCGGTCGATCTCGGTTTCCACGGTCAGCGCATTCGCCGCGGTATTCGACACGACCAGCCGAAGCTGGTTGCGACCCAAACGCACATGCGGGCTCAACTCGATCCGGTACGGGGCCGAGAACAGCACGCCGGCGTCGTTTCCGTTGACCTGCACCTGAACGACCTCGCCGACCGGCGGACGCACCTCGACCCGGAATGACCGGCCGCGAATTCCCTTGGCCGCCCGGTCGGCCGCGTCGATCGGCTCGCAGTCGCCGAAATCCAGGAATACCCGCTCGTCCGATGAATCCAGGTCGAATTCGCATTCGTACGTCGCTGAGCCGGAATACGCGGCACGGTCCGGGTCGTCCTCCCAGCGGTGCGGCAACTGCACGGGTTTGGTATCACCGCCGAAACTCACCTGCCAGCCGGTCGCCAATTGCTGGCGCGATTCCTTGGTTAAAGGTGCCCGTGTGGTTGGGACGTTCTCATCGAACGTCACGAGGACCGTGGCCTCGTACGGATGCAACGTCAGGTCGATCGCCGAGCCGGTGCCGGACGTGATCAGCTCTCCACTGGTCGGATCCCATTGTTCATACGCCCGCCGTACGGTGCGTGGCGTCAGCTTGCTCGTCTGCGGCACGTTGCCGGTATTGGCGACGAAATAGACGTCGAGATTGTCACCCACCCGCCGGTGCACCACACCCACCGAGTCGGCGCCGACCGCAACGTCGGCTGGCACCGCATCGGCCAACATATCGGGCAGCTCCTCGACTTTAATGGCCGACATGCCAGCGGGCGCCGATCCCACCGCGAGCACCGTGCCGCCGGCCGCCCGGACCCGGTCGAGCCAGGCTGCCGTGGCGGCTGGAACGCTTGTGGTGAACGGCAATACGACGACCGGCACGGTAGCGGGGTCCACTGTGGTCATCGCCTCGTCGTCGATCAGGTCAAAGTCCCAACCGCCGGTACGCAACACTCGCACCAGATCCGGTCCCAGGTGATCGGCCGTGCCCTGCCACAGGTTTAGCGAACCACCGGTGGAGGGCCCGATCGCGGGATAAATGTCCTGGGCCGGAACGTAAACCTTCACATCGGCGACCGGAATCCCCTGTCGCAGCAGCCAACACAACCGTTGGAGGTGCTTGGCCAACGGCCGCATCGCACTCGACCACCACGGATTACGATCATCCAACGCACCGGCGGCGTAGAAAAACCAGCCGAGCCCGGCCGCATTGGCCGGCGAATAGGGCCAACCGTGACCGATCAGATGATTGACGCCGCAGAGCATGTGTTCGTGCGCTTCGGCCTGCAGATCCAACGGAGTAGCCCGGAACGACGGCGAATGCACCCAGGTCCACACCTCGGACGACACGATGTCCCGGCTGTACAGATGCGCGCCGGAGGACGCCCAGCGTACCTGCGGCAAGCCGGTCCAGCCCCAACCCTCGCCTTCGGCGATATCGGCGTACCGATAACTACTGACCGTTGCCGGCGGCACACCATAACTCTGAATACGAAATGGAACGCCATGTCCGGCGGCCCAATCGCGTACGACCGCGACGAAATTCTCCTGGTAAAGCTCGGACAACGTGCGGTAGTAATCGGCTCGCACCTGCGCCGAATCGGCTGTCTCCACAAACAACCCGGGCAGCACCGGCAACAGGTCATAACCCCGCCGCTGCCCGAATTCCGTTACGACATTCGCTGTCCAGTCGGCGCCATACACTTCCAGGCTGTCGCAGAACACCGAACCGAGCAACGCCGGTGGCACCGCTTGCACCAACGGATCGGCCACGTGTTCCAGGTGCGCCTGGCTGGCCGCTGTCGAATAGTGGTCAAATACGAGGCCTTCGGCGCCAGCCGCGGCCCGCTTGACGTTCTGACCGGTGAGCCGCGCGGTGGCAACCAGAAGTGTCCGCGGTCCGCTGCCGTCGGGAATGTGGATCCGGCCGTCGGCGACCGGCAGCATTTCGGCATTCGGGGCCCGGTCGTGAATCGAACCGGGGTACAGGTATGCGGCGATGAGTTCCTCGCCCGGCCAACCGGTCGCACCAGGAACGTCCATTGCCCCGGGCGGAATTTCCCGCATTTCCCAATGCAAGCGACGGGCCGCCAAATCCTGCGTAATGTGCGGCCCACCAAAGGACCAACCGCTTCCCAACGTCAGGTCAAACCGCAAACCTAGGGCCTGGCATCGCTCCGCCGCATGCCGCAGCAATTCGTAAAAACGGTCCGATCCGAAATCGCAGGTGGCCGGCGCCAGCGGGTAGACATAGGCGACCTCTACCCCACCGAGCCCAGCGTCGGCCATGGCCTGCAGTTGCCGATCCACCTCGGCCGGCTCGATTGTCGGGCCGAACCACCACCACCGCAGCATCGGTCGGCTCGCATCCGGCGGGGCCTGGAAATGACGACGTAATTCGTCCAGCGTCTGCGCCATGGCCCGTCCCGGTGCTATCGACCCAGCAGTCCCACTCCGAACGCTATCGCGGGCCCGCGGACTCGCCCACCTATGGCCGAAATTGGTCAACCGCTATCCCAATAGCGCTCAGCTTTTCGCCGCATTCGAGATCAATTCCGTGATCTCACCGAAGGAAATTCCGTCGGTGGCAGCGGCGATATCGCCCGCTGCCAGCTGTCCCGCCGCTTCCTTGAGCGCGCCCATCGCCCTCCGGTAAAGAGCCACGCCCATGCTGATGCGTTTGACGCCGGCCTGCCGCAGTTCCGCTACGCTCAGCGCGCCCTGGGCGGTCCCGACGACGATGTTGACCGGCTTGGGCGCCACCGCCCGTACGATCGCGACAACCGAGTCCAGGTCGGGCGGGTACGGCGCATACAGCACGTCGGCGCCAACCTCGGCGAACGCGCTCAGCCGGCGGATCGTGTCATCCAGATCCAGCCGTCCGTGCAGAAAGTTGTCGGTCCGTCCAGTGAGGACGATCCGGCCCTTGGCCGCCCGGGCGGCGGCACGGACCCGGTCCACCGCCTCGTCGAATTCCCGGATCGGATTGCTCGGATCACCGCTGGTGTCCTCGACCCCGATACCGGCCATGCCGGCCGCGATGGCCTGCTCGACGGTGCCGGCCACATCATCCGGCCGCTGACCGTATCCGTCCTCGAAATCACCGTTGATCGGCAGCCCGCTGACCGACCCCAACAGCTGGGCATGGGCCAGATGTTCCTCGACCGACACCGCATGCCGGCCGTCGAGCCGACCAAGGCTGGACGCCAGCGCGGCCGACGATGTGCCGAGCGCCTCGAAACCGGCCTGGCGCAGCAGTAATGCCGAGGTGGCGTCCCAGGCGTTGGGCATGGTGAACCCCTCGGGCCCTTGATGCAACGCGAGGAATTGCTCGTACAGCTCAGCTTGCTTCATGGGCGTTCAACTCTCGTGTCGACTGTGTACCGCCAGTTCTAGCGGGTGGCGGGCCGGGCCCTCAAGGCCCGGGACGGTGATGTCCGAAATTCGTTGACAGCACTGTCTCAAATGGACGGCGCCGTTTTGATGATCCGACGCGTTTCAGAAACCTGAGAAGGCGTTCTGGCACAGGGATTGCGGTCCACGCGGTGTGCGAAAACAGGACCGTATACTGATCTGGCCCAATCGCCCGTAGCCCGGAGGCACAGCATGCCCGTGAGTCCCGCCGACCTGTTCGATCTCACCGGACGGCGGGCCCTGGTGACCGGCTCCACCCGGGGCATCGGCGCGGCGGTGCTCGACACATTGGCCGGCGCCGGCGCCACGGTCGTGCGCCACGGCCGGGATCGGCAGACGGTCGAGGCCGCGAATGCCGCATTGGCAGCCGACCTCGGAACCGACGAACGCCTGCACGCCGTAGCGTTCGACATGGCCGACACCGAAGCGATGCAGGCCGCGGTCACCGAGCTGGAGCAACGCCTGGGCGGGATCGACATCCTGGTCAACAATGCGGGAATTCAGCATCGCGCACCGGTGCTCGAATTCTCGTTGTCCGCCTGGGACCAGGTGCTGGCAGTCAACCTCACCGCCTGTTTCGCGCTCTCGCAACAATTAGCGCACGGCATGGTCGAACGCGGTTACGGAAAGATCATCAACATCTGTTCGGTGCAGAACAAACTGGTGCGTAATGCGACCGCGGCCTATGCGGCGGCGAAATCGGCGTTGGGCACGCTGGGCCAGGTCATGTGCGCGGACTGGGCCAAGCACGGAATCCAGGTCAACGGCATCGCACCCGGTTATATCGCCACCGAACTCAATGCCGCGCTGTTGGACGACGCGGATTTCACGTCCTGGGTGCAGGGCCGGACTCCGGCCGCCCGCTGGGGAAAGCCGGAGGACATCAGCGGTCCGGTGTTGTGGTTGGCCTCGCCCGCCGCCGATTTCGTCAACGGCCAGGTCATTTACGTTGACGGTGGCCTGACCGCCGTAATGTAGAGGGGACATCGTGCAAGCCGTTCGTATTCACTCCGCCGGCGATTTGCGGCTCGAAAACGTACCGGAGCCGGATCCGCGCCCGGGCGAGGCGGTCGTGCGCATTGCGTACGGCGGAATTTGCGGTTCCGACGTGCATTACTGGCAGGACGGGGCGGTCGGGGCGTCTGTCCTGCGTGGACCGATGATCCTCGGGCACGAGGTTGTCGGTGTGGTGGCCTCAGCCGCGGCCGACGGTAGTGGCCCGCAGGCCGGTACGGCAGTGGCGTTGCACCCGGCCCGGGTCTGCGGCGAATGCGAGGCCTGCCGCGGCGGAAGAGAGCATTTGTGCCCGCAGTGCCGGTATTTCGGCAGCGCCGCGCATTGGCCGCACACCGACGGCGGTTTTGTCGATGCCGTGGTATCGCCGACCGAGCGGCTGATCCCGATACCGGAGCAGTTGGCGTTGCGCCGGGCCGCATTGGCCGAACCGACCGCGGTCGCCTGGCACGCGGCCGGCCGGGTCGGCGCGGTTGGTGGTTCGCTTGCCGCGGCGCGGGTTCTCGTGGTCGGCGGTGGTCCAATCGGTTTGTTGACCGCGGCCGTGGCGCGGAATCAGGGCGCGGGAACGGTGGTGCTGACCGATGTACGCGAGCATCCGATCGAGGTCGCCCGCGTTCTTGGCGTCAACGAGGCGGTGCCGGTCGACGCGCTCGGCGATGTGGCCCCGTTCGATGTGGTATTCGAGGCCTCCGGTAGCGCTCCCGGATTCGTCACCGCGTTGAATTCGACCAAGGCCGGCGGTGTTCTGGTCGCGGTCGGACAGTTGCCGCGCACGGATATCGCGGTACCGGCATGGCAGGCGGTAACCCGGGAAATTACGATCACCGGATCACTGCGGTTGGACACGGAATTCCCCGCGACGCTGGCGTTTCTGGCCGATCCCGGCTGCGATATCGATGCCGTCGTAACCCATGAATTCCCGGTACGGGACGTCGCGACCGCGTTCACCACGGCGGCCGACCCCGGACAATCGAGCAAGGTGTTGTTGCGCTTCTCAGGTTAATTCGACCGTGCGGCCGTCGTCCCGCAGTGATTGGATACCCGCTAGTACGACCGCGAGATCGGTACTGGCGTCGGCAGCGGAGACGACCGGCTGACCACCGCTCACGATCGCGGTAACCCAATCCTCCACAATGGACCGGTGGCTGTCGTAGTAGTTCTCGCCCGTACTGAGCGCCGTTGATGTCGAACCGTCAAAGAGCCGAGCCTGTCCCAGCGCCGACTCGTACGCCACCTGCACATCGATCCGACCGCCGGCACCGAACACCGTCGCCTCCACATCGGGCTCCAGCGCCGGCGTGCCCCACGAATACAGCGACTGTCCAATCAGGCCGGAGGCGAAATGTACGGTCAGCAATACGGTTTCGCCGCCTGGGCCGGGGTCGGCGTGTGCGCTCACCGCTGCGATCGGTCCCCCGAGCTGGCGCAGCAGGCTGGTGTGGTGGGTGCCCTGGTCGAGCAGAATCCCGTCCGCGACACGCCAGCCGTCGCCCAGCCAGAGTTCGTCCAGGGTGAACGCCCGGGTGGTACGAATCGCCCGCACCGCGCCGATCGCGCCGGACGAGATGGCATCGCGGGCGGCCCGGACCGCGTTCAGGTGCGGATAGTTCTCGGCCACCGCCACCACACCCCCGGCCGCCATCCGTACCAATTCCGCCGCATCCGCCACCGACGTGGCCAACGGCTTTTCCACCAGGACATGACGACCATCCCGCAACGCCGCCAATGCCACCGCGGAATGGGCGCGATGCGGCACCCGAATGTCGACCGCGTCGTATTCCACGTCCACATCAGACAACGCGGCGAACGCCGGCACATCCAGCCCCAGGGCACGCGCCCGCTCGATCTGCCGGTCGACCACGGCCACCACCCGGTAATCCGGCGGCGCGGCAGCGTAAACAGCCCGGGCCACGATCGCACCGATCGCGCCCGCACCAACCAGCACGATGCGAACCCCGGTCACCACGAACTCCTTCGATACGCCGGCCGCAACACGGTTAGGTTGTGACCGGCAGCCAGACCTTCATCGGACCGGCGCCGCGGTTGGCCCAGGTGAAGTACGGGATCGCCTGCGCCGTAAGCCGTTCAGCCGCCGGTTCGTCCACTGTGGCCGGTTGATATCCCGGGCCGCCGGGCGGATTGTTGGTTCCGGTGAATTCGACGACCGGTACGCCACCGAGCCGGTCCGGGTCGAATCGCTCGGTCAGCTCGCCACCCGCCACCAGCGCGATGTCATCAACCGCGACCCCGGCGGGCTGATCGACCTGCTCGATGGCGTAGACCAGCGGACCACGCTCGATCACCACCGAACCGCGCACATCGTCGATTCGGTGGTGACCCCGGACCAGCCGGGGCCGCATCGGCAGGCTCAACTGCGCGACATCGCCGGCCTGCCATTGCCGGGTCAGGTCGTGATATCCAGCCTCGGCTGGCCAAGCCACATCGCCATTGATGGACACGGACGCCGAATTGGCCCAGGCCGGAACGCGCAGACTCAACGTCCACGGCTGCGTTGGCGCTTCACGCACCGTGATCCGAATATCCCCGTCCCACGGGTAATTCGTCGCAACGTCCAGGACGACCTCGCCGGCGGGCAGCGTGGCCGACACCGTCGCACCGGCGTATTGATTCAGCTGCAGCGCATTTGCGGCGGTCGAGGCGAGGTAATGATGTACGGAGGCCACAGTGCGCATCAGGTTGGTCGGGCAGCAGGAACAACCGAACCAGGGCTGCCGTCCGCCGGCCGGACTCCGGGAATCGTCGACCACCGCGTCGGAGCGCACCTGCAGCGCGTTGACATAGAAATAGGCTTGGCCGTCGAGCGAAACACCTGGCAGCGCGGCATTGTAGAGCTGGCGTTCAATCAGATCGCAGTATTTCGCCGCACCGGTCGCCAGATAAAGCCGCCAACTCCACTGCATGCTGGCGATCGCGGCGCACGTTTCGGCGTACGCCCGATCCGAGGGCAATTCGTACGGATCGCCGAACGCCTCAAACTCCCAACGCGACCCGAGCCCGCCGGTGACGTACATCTTGGCCGCAACCATGTTGTCCCACTGCTGCTGCAGCGCGGCCAGCAATTCGGTGTCACCGGTCTCGATCGCGACGTCAGTCGCGGCGGCCGCAAGGTACATAGCCCGGACCGCATGCCCCTCCGGATATGTCGTTTCCCGGACCGGAATGCGGTCGCTGAAATAGATCGAGGAGAAATGGCGGCGCGGGTCCTTCAGGTGCCGGTGCCCGCGGGCCTCGACGAAAAAAGACGCCAGCCGCAGATAGCGTTCGACTCCGGTGGTCCGGTACAACTCGACCAGCGCCATTTCCACGACCGGATGGCCGCAGAACCCGATAAGCTTATCCGGGCCGAAAGTATTGTCGAGATGGTCGGCGGCCTTGCGGGCCACATTCAGCAGCGTCTGATTTCCGGTGGCTCGGTATTGGGCGACGGCGGACTGGATCATCGCGCCCATGTTGAAGATCTCGTGGTCGTGGGCCAAATCCTCGTACCGTTCCTCGCGCTGCCCGGACACCTGGAAGAACGTGTTGAGGTAGCCGTCGGCGGCTTGCGCACTCGCGATGAGGTCGCTGTATTCGTCGAGCCAGGTCAGGAATTCCGGCCGGTCATCCTCGGCTGAAAATGATGCCCAAGCAACGGCCTCCAGCCATTTGTAGACCTCGCCGTCCTCGAAAACTGGTCCGTGATACTCGACGCCAACCAGTCCGGCGGCCGCATTCCGGTAATTCTCCCAGGCCCTTTCCTGGGTCAGATGCGTATTGCCGGCGACGATCGATGCGGCTGAATTCGATCGCTGCAGATCGCCGAGAAATCCGTCGGTGAGCTGGACCTGCCGCAGCGCCAGCGGCCGGCGCGCGGTGTCTCGAATAGGCCAGACCGGTCCGGCGCCCAGGCTCTCGCCGATTGCCACAGATGCCACGACGCGCTCCCCAGCTCAAGCCTCAGTAGGACACCGCAAATCTGCCACGGCCGACCGTACGCAACAAGTTGCCGTCCGTTTCCGGCTCGTCGACTCGGCCGGTCTGCCGTGCGCACCGGTACGTATAGCCTGGCTCCGTTTCCGGCACTGATCGTTGTTGATCATGAAGTTCCCGACATTTTTGTCGGCGTGTCGTCGGCGTGTCGCGCAGGGAACTTCATGATCAACAAGAAATACGGGACTAGAGCGCCACCAGACCGCGGTCTACGCAAGAAATACGAGACACGCACGCTGCGGTCTGCGTACGAAAAGGGATTACGAGGTCCAGGCCTGCCACAGGGCGGCGTATTCACCCTGCTGCGCCAGCAATTCCTCGTGGCTGCCCAATTCAACTATGCGCCCGTCAATGACAACGGCAATCCGGTCGGCGTCGTGCGCCGTGTGCAACCGGTGCGCGATCGCCACGACGGTCCGGTCGGTCAACAATGCGCTCATCGAACCCTCGAGGTGGCGTGCCGTACGCGGGTCGATCAGCGACGTCGCCTCGTCCAGCACCAACGTGTGAGGGTCGGCGATGATCAGCCGGGCCAGGGCCACCTGCTGCGCCTGCGCCGGTGTCAACGCTGTATTGCCGGCACCGAGCTTGGTATCCAGACCGTCGTTCAACCGGGACACCCACGGCCAGGCGTCGACCGCTTGCAAGGCGGCCTTGACCGTCTCGTCGTTGCTGTCCTCCCGGGCCAGAATGATGTTGTCCCGGACCGACCCGACGAAAACGTGGTGTTCCTGCGTGACCAGCGCGACCTCGGTCCGCAACACCGGCAGCGGCAGCGATACGAGGTCGACCCCGCCGACCTTGACCGATCCGGTCCGCGGCCCGTTGATGCCCGACAACAACCGACCCAGCGTCGACTTACCCGAACCGGACGGACCGACAATCGCCAGCCGCTCCCCCACCCGCAGGTCCAGATCGATGCCGTGCAGCACGTCATGGCCGGGCCGGTAGGCGAACCGCAGGTCCGAGCCGACGAGGTGCACGTCAGCCGGTTTCTCGTCACGCGACGTGCGATCCGGCGGCACAGCGGCGATTCCGAGCAACCGGGTAGTCGACGCCGCACCGACCTGCAGCCGGTCGATTGTGGACACAAACTGATCCAGCGGTCCGAACAAGCCCTCGATATACAGCACCGCCGCGGTGATCTGCCCGATGCTCACCCAGCCCTTGGAATAGGCGTACGCGCCGACCAGAACCGTAATGCCGCGCGGCATATTGAACGACAGATCCATCACCGCGAACAGCAGGTTGCGCAGCGACATTGTGTACCGCTCGGCCTGCGCTGAGAGCGCGATGTCGTCGTTGGTACGGGCGGTCCGTCGCTCCTGCAGACCCAGCGCCTCGACTGTCCGCGCGCCCTCGACCGTCTCGGTCATCGTCGTGTTGATCTGCGAATACGTACCGCCTTCGGTGACGTATCCCTTCGGCGCGCGTTTCAAATACCGGACGATCTGGATCGACGCGACCCCGACCAGAACCAGCGACGGCACCGCGAGAACCGGCGAATTGATCACCAACGCGACGAACGTCAATACGACCGTCAACCCGGAAATAATCGCCTGCGGCAACGCCCACTGCATCGACCCGCTCATCGTGCCGACATCGCGGGTAATACGGGTGACCAGATCGCCGGTACTGGCCCGTTCCACGGTCCCCAAAGGCAACCGCAATACGGCCCGCACCACATATTCCCGCGCGGCCGCCAACAGATCCTGACCAAATACGGCCGAGCTCACATTGGCCGCGAAAACAAAAAGGCTCTGCAGCAGGATCACGCCGGCGACGGCCAGCGCCAACGTGTTGACGTGTCCCATCGTGCCGCCGCTCGCGGTGGAATTCACCAGCGCACCCAGCAGCCGCGGGCCGATCAACCCGGTCACCGCTGCCAGCACGTTCAGCGCGATCAACGCGACCAGCCCGCGCCGGCGGTCGGCGATCAGCTCACGCAGAAAGCGCACCACCGCGCTACGCTCGGCGACCGGCAGCCCGTTCTCGGGATTACGCGAACCGGCGAAATACCGTTCGGCCCGGCCGGCCCGGATCAGGTGGCGCCGATGCCAGGCCGCGAGCCGCTCCCGCACCGTGCCTTCGCGCGGTGGAATCAGTTCGGGCGGTACGACGGGGTCAGCGCCGCGCCGTTCCCGCCAGGTCTCGGCCGAACCGGGCAGTACGACACCCTGGGACAGTTCAGCGGTCACCAGGCTCTCCTGCCGGTATCGGGTCGTCGAGGTTACGGGCCACCACGTCGCGGTAGGCGCGGACGTCGCGGAGCAGATCGTCATGCGTACCGACCGCGGTGACGCGGCCGTCTTCGAGCAGGGCCACCCGGTCGGCGTGGTGCAGCAGCAGCGGCGACACCGACATGACCACGGTCGTACGGCCGCGGCGGAAGTCGGCCAGCCGCTGCCCGATCGCCGCCTCCGTATGCGCGTCCACGGCCGAGGTCGGCTCGACCAGCACCAGGATTTCCGGGTCGCGGGCCAACGCCCGGGCCAGCACCAGGCGCTGCCGCTGCCCACCCGACAGCCCGCGCCCGCGCTCGTCGATGCGACCCTGCCAGCCGCCCGGCAGCGCCTCGAACACGTCCTGCGCCGCGGCGACGTGCAGTGCGTCCTCGGCCTGTCGCCGGGTCAGCACGTCGTGCGGGTCGATCAGCTCCTGCAGCGTGCCGGCGAACACCATCGACGCGGTGTCCGAAACCAGGATGTGCTCCCGTACCTCGGCCAACCGCGCGTCGGCGAGGTCGACGCCGCCAACCCGCACGCCCCAGGCGCCGGCGGCGGCTTCCTCGTCCGCCTTCGCGATCGCGGCGGCCGCCGCCAACCGCTGGGCGTGCGCCCGTTTGGCAGCCGCTCCGGACACGTCGTCCTCGACGGTCGGCGCGCTGCCGGTCGCCCGCGGCAGATACCGGCCGAGCCGATCGGCCAACGCGGCCGAGTCGTCCGGTACGGCGCACACCACGATCGTCAGCTCGCCCGGCTCCGCAGTGAATCCGCTGACCTCGTCGGTGATCCCCGCCTCTCGCGGCAACGGCCGCGGGTCGGTCGGCACCGGCCACGGCGGCGTGATCGCCAACGCCGCGATCGCCTTGCGGGCCGACACCATGCCCCGAGTCCATTTCTGGAAGAACTGAAAGAAGTTGGTCACCGGACCGGTCAGGAACATCGCGTACCCCAGCAGCTCCACCAACTGACCGGTGGAGAGCTGATGGTGCAACACATCGCGGGCGCCCAACCACATGAGCACGACCAGGAAAAAGCCCGGCAGCAGAACGGCAAGGCCGTCGGTCGCGGCCTGCCAGCGGCCGGCGGCGACACCAGCGCGGCGGACCCGTTGCGACTGGGTGGCGTAGTTGCGCCCGAACGTCGTCTCCCCGCCGATCCCGCGCAGGATCCGGAGCCCGGCGACGATATCGGTCGCCATCCCGGTCAGCTCGGAATTCCGGCTGCGTTCGACCGCCTGCCGGGCCTGCATCGGTTTGAGCAGCGGATACGAGAACGCGACCAGCAGCGGCGTACCGAACAGCACCAGCAGGCCGAGCTTGACCGAGGTCGTCAACACGATCACGCCGACGATGAGGAACGCGACCAGGGAGGACAACCCGCGGCCGGTCACCTCGACCAGGGCGCCGAACTGGTCGGAGTCCGAGGACGAGACGCTCAGGATCTCCCCGGTCGGCAGTCGCCGGGACTGCACGTGCCCCAACTGCACGGCCTTACGGTTGACCAGCTTCGTGGTCCCGTACAGCGCGATCAACCAACCGCGCACCACGCTGGTGTGAAACAGGATGCCGCAGCTGGCGCCGGCCAACGTGACGGCCAGCAGGATCAGGCCCCAAAACAGCGTTCCTGAGGTCGAATGCGCCAGGATTCCGTGGTCGATCGCCTTTCCGAGCAGCCATGGCCCGATCGTCGGCGGGATATACCAAAGCAGGCCCGCCGCGGCACTCGCGGCGAGCACATCCGCCTGTTCGCGCAACAGCCAACGCAGGAACCGTCCGGGGCTGCTGGTGTCAGGATCTGACGCAGCGTCGGAGGAAGCCGTGTGGTCGGAGGTAGCGCCGTAGGCGACAACGTCAGGTGGGAAGTCGCGCATAGCGCAGATCAGAGTACGGAGCCGTGCCCGTGCTCGCGAACGTTTTTTCGGTCGCCGAACGAAAAATGCGGTCTAAAACACAAACCGGTTTACCCCCGGCTCGTCGCGGTCCTGATCATGGGGTTACGCCCGGGCGCTTGCCGCCGTGATCGTGGGGTTACGCCCAGCGGTGATCATGCGGAAATGGTTCGTCGCGACCGCGTGTCGCGAGCCATTTCCGCATGATCACCACGTGGGGCCGGTCAGACGTGCGGACGCCGGCCCTTCTCCTGATGCGGCGGCTTTTGCGCCGCGCCGGGAAACGTCGGGGCCGGCAACTGCCCGAGCTCGTAGGTAGCCAGGTTCAGGTTGCCGTTCGTGTCCGCGATGACCGGCGCCGGCTTCCCCGCACCGAACCGCAGGGTCCGGGTCAGATCACCGAACGTCTTACGCCGCCAGGGCGTGATGTGCGGTTCGGCCACGCCGGTGACCCGTTCCAGAAACTGCAGCACCGAGGTGTGATCGAACTTCTGGCTGCATACGTAACCACCGGCGCTCCACGGCGAGATCACCACGCACGGCACCCGGAATCCGGCCCCGATCGGCAGACCGTCCACGAATTCGTCCGCGGTTCCGGCCGGCGGCGTCGGCGGGAGGACGTGGTCGAACAGACCGTCGTTCTCGTCGTAATTGAGAATCAGTACGGTCTTGGCCCACACATTCGGGTTGGACGCGAGCGCCGAAATAACCGAGGCTACGAAGGCCGCGCCCTGAGCCGGAGACGGAATGGTGGCCGGCTCGCCGGGATGCTCGGACGCGCCGTTCGGCGCGTGCAGCCACGACACGGTCGCCAACTGGTCGTGCAGCGCGTCGTACTCGAACTGCCCGATCTCCGAGAGCCGAATGCTCTTCTCGTACAACGCAGATCCGGGCTTGGCGTCCTGAAAGCTCTGGAACTGCGGCAGCATGCCGTGCCCGACCAGGCCGGTGCCGTAGTGGTAGTCCTTCCAACTCACGCCGGCCGCCTCGAGCCGTTCGGCGTAGGTCGTCCAGGTGTACGGGTGACCGCTCGGGAATCCGTTGTACGTGACCGGGCCGCCGTTCTGGCCGCTCGGGTCGATGGTGCCGGTCATCCAGTACAGCCGGTTGGACCAGGTTGGGCCGAGTACCGAGCAGTGGTACTGGTCGCAGATCGTGAACGCGTCGGCCAGCGCGTATTGGAACGGGATGTCCTCGCGGGTGTAATAGCCCATCACATAAGGACCGTTGGCCTTGTCCGCGGCGCGGTGCGCGGGCAGCCAATTGTCGATCTTGCCGTTGTTCCAGGCTTCGTGCTGCACGTCCCACTCGTGCGACGTGCTCGGAATGTGCTGGGTATTGGTGGTGTGCGTGTCGAGCCGGAACGGCAGCAGATACCCGTCCGGGTTCACCGTATCCGGTTGATAGAACGCGGACTTGCCGGTCGAGAGCGTCGCCGCCTTGGGGTCGTCAAATCCAGCCACTCCCGACAGGCTGCCGTAGTAATGGTCGAATGACCGGTTCTCCTGCATCAACATCACGACATGCTTGACGTCGGACAGCTGTCCCGGGCGGTTCGGCGGTGTGGCCAGTGCTTTCTGCACGCTGACCGGCAGCAGCGCGGCCGCGGCACCACCGGCGGTCGCGGCTGCGGCACCACCCAGGAAGCGGCGGCGGGTGACCTCAGACATTCGGCATGTCCCTCTCTGTATTTGGACTGCCCGTGAGCATTTCCGGGCGATCTGTCGCCCGAGAGCGATACGCCATGAATTTCACGTGAAGCACGGATGACGGGTCGCATTCGTCGCCGGTTTTCGCCGGCAACAAATGCGCATCCGATTCGGCGCCGGATCAATTCTTATTTTCTGACGGGATACAACGTACTGATCAATTCCAGCTGTTGCCGTTGGGATTTTACGTCCAGGGCGCCGATCCGGAACACGATGTGGCCTGCGCCCTCGTCGATAAAACGGTCAAGCTGTTGGGTAACGGATTCGATCGGACCGGTGACGAGCAACTGGATTGTCTCGACGACCTCCAACGGCATCCGGTAGCTGGCCTGCACGTATTCCTGTAGCGCCCGCCGGCCCACGGCCGGATCATCGGTGATGAGCACGGTGACGAACAGAGCCGGGGTGATCGCGGCGGTGGCGCGCCCAGCCTCGACGGCGGCCTTGCGAACCTGTTCCAGTCCAGCTCCGTAATCGGCCGGCTCGGGCGGGTACGGCAGCCAGCCGTCGTACCGGCGACCGGCTCGGGCCAGGGCGGCGGGGGTGGCGCCGCCCAGCCAGATCGGCGGTCCGCCTGGTTGTGCGGGCTTAAGGCTTTCCGGTACCTGGTCGAATCGGAATACCGCGCCGTGGAAGGAGGTCGGGCCCTCGTTCGTCCACAGGTGCCGCCACAGCGCGACAGTCTCGTCGAGCCGGGCGAAGCGGCCCGGCCACGGCACCTCCGACAATCCGTACTCCACTTCGGACCGACGCGGAAAACCGGCGCCCACGGTCACCGTCAACCGCCCGCCGGAGAGCAGATCCAGCGACGCGATCGCCTGGGCCGTCTGGATCGGCCGGCGCAACGCCGGCAACAGCGCAGCGGTGCCCACACGCGCCCGTTCGGTCGCCGTCGCGACGGCGGAGAGCATGGTGAACGGCTCGATGACCGGTCGCAGCAACGTGTCGGCGGCCCAGATCGAATCGAAACCGAGCGCTTCGGCCCGTACCGCGAAATCGACCAGCTCACGCGGATCCGTTCCCTCGCCCCATTGGGCCTTCCCAGTCGGTAGCACCACGCCGAGTTGAATGTCACTATCCATGGCCCGAATCGTGCTGTCCGCCAGGAATCACGGCAATTCCCTCGAGGGAATGGCGGGCTTTGCTAGAACCAGACCATGGAGTTTCCCGAGGCGCTGCGTACCCGCCGGACCCGTCGGCACGTCAGCCAATTGGAGCTCGCGTTGCGGGCCGGCACGACGCAGCGGCATGTGAGCTTCATGGAAAGCGGCCGGTCGACGCCGGGCCGCGCGATGGTGGTGCGGCTGGCCGAATCGCTGCAGTTGGGGCTGCGCGAGCGCAATGACCTGCTGCTGGCAGCCGGTTATGCGCCGGCGTACCCGCAGACGGCGCTGGACGATCCGGCGCTGGCTCCCGTACTCACCGCCCTCCGACGCATTCTGGCCGGACATATGCCGTATCCAGCGATCCTTGTCGACCGATACGGCAACCTGATCGCGGCCAACGACGCCCTCGACGTGCTGACCGGGGGCGCGGCAGCGCACCTGCTCGCCGAACCGATCAATATTTACCGGCTGGCCCTGCATCCGGACGGAATGGCGGCTCGAATCACGAATCTTTCGGCATGGGCGTATCACATCCTGGATCGGCTGCAGCAGGAATCGGTGCGTAGTCCCGATGATCGGCTCATCTCATTACAGGCCGAGCTCGCCGGGTACGCACCCGACCGGGTGGTAACCGAGGAGCACCTGGGCTTTGCGGTGCCGATGCAGCTGGCGTCTGATTTCGGCGAACTCCGGTTGATGACGACGCTGACCACGTTCGCCACCGCCGTCGACGTTACGGTTGCAGAGCTGAAGTTGGAGGCATTTCTACCCGCGGATGATGCTACCGGTGCGATTCTGTCGAAATGGCCGCGCGATTAAATCAGTTGCAGTGCTGCGCGGGCCCTGCGATTATCGCGCCACATCAAGCGAACGACAACGAGAGGAGGCCGGTCAGCATGCGAGTCACACCAGCTACGGTCTCCCGCGCGCGCTCCTGCCGCTAAAACGGCTCTTCTGCCACTGCTACGGCGTGGTATTTGTGCCGCTGACGTAACGCGGCGAGTTCTTTGCTGCCGTTGAGGTAATCACGGCGTCGCGCGCACGGGCTTTTGTCCCTGAGTCCGTTCGCACAGAAAGACTATTCCCATGACAACTCTCACGCGCTATCCGGCCCTCCGGTGCGGTTGACGCGGCGAGTTTTCGCTTTTAACCACCAGGGCGTGTCTGTTAAATCCTCGGCCTGCTGCGCGGCGCCCAGACGACGACCGGCTGCGTTGTCGTCGTCGCCGGTAGCTCCGCTACCGGCTCCTCCGACGCCTCCCGGGACACCCGCACCCGGGCTGCCTTGCCGGACCGCCGCCTGGATCACCGCCCGCGACGGCCAGGATTCAACAGACACGCCCTAGCTCACGCATCCTCCGGCGCCGGCGGGATTTCCCATCCCTCCTGCATTGCGGAGACATTCACCGTGCGTATCGACGCGCGGCGCCCCGGCATGCCCAATTCCCAGCGGCATGCCTGATATGCGCCCGGCAAAGAGCAAAATCAAGAAATTCCGCATGGAGCCAAAATACGTTCACCACCGCTCTGAAGGCCTGACCCGCCGGCAGAACGCGGCGACCAAACGGCTCATCATCAATGACCGTAAAGAATTCACCCTGAGCCCGGACGACGACGAATAGCGTCTGCCCCAGCTTTGCCTCGTCCGTCGCCAGATATACGTTCATACGACGTGACGAGATCTGGAGGCAGGGTGTTCGAACAACTGAATCCAGCAACGTGGAGCGAGGCCGATTGGCGCGACGCTCAGCTTGAACCTGGCTCCGGTTGGTATGCGCACGGTGCTTCGTGGGCGGTGTCAACGGAGCATCCACTGGCGACTTTGGTGGGACGGAAGGTTGTGGACGTCGGCGGCAGCGCCGCCGACGCTTTCGTCGCCTGCTGTGCCGTCGAACAGGTTGTGATGCCCGGGACCACCAGCCTCGGAGGCCTGATCGGCGGGTTGTTCTACGAGGCTGCGACCGGGCAGATAGTCGCGGTCAACGCTGGCTTGCAGTTGCCGTCGGATTGGGATGGCTCGTATCGGCATGAGCGGGACCGCGAGACCGGAGCCGCGGTTCTGGTACCGGGCGCGGTCGCGGGGCTTGATGCATTCTGGCGCAGGTGGGGGCGGCTGCCATGGAAAGTGCTGTGGCAACCGGCTATCCATTTCGCGCGCCACGGTTTCCCGATGTACGGAATGTACCGCGAGAATATGTTGCGACGGTGGGACGTTCTGAATTCTCAGCCGGCCGGACGGGCCGCGTTTACGCGACCGCCGAATAATGGCGACTTATATCGCCTTCCCATTCTGGCTGACACTCTTGAGGCGATAGCCTACGAAGGAGTTCGCTATTGCTACGTCGGCGACTGGGCGCACCAACTTGTTCGCGAGGTGGCCAAGTGTGGTGGCATCATCAGCGAATCCGATTTGGCGGACTACGAGGCCCGATTCGCTCCCCCGGTCACAGCCCGCTATCGCGGGCACGATTTCTGCACGACGCCACCTCCACAATTCGGCGGCATCAGCGTCCTGGGCGCGGCCAAGGTACTCGACGAATTGGCCGGCAATCGACGCGAATCGGGACGCGTGCTTTTCGAGCAGATCCAAGCCGTCAACGAGGCTCCGTTCGAGAACATCCTGTTCGATGCGTCAAGGCCACCGGTCGATGCCAATGAGCGCTTGGCCCACGCCATTTCCGATACGCGTGCCCACGATGAGGCGGAACGTATTCGCCGTACTGCCCACGGCGGGTCCAGCCCATCGGTGGCTACTCCGCACTCGCATCACCTGGCGATCGTGGACCGGGACGGTAATGCCCTGACTGCGACGTTCACAATCCTGGCCGACTCTTGGGGCGACACGGGGATCGTTGTCGGCGGTATCGCCCTCAATAGCGGCGCGTATCAAACTATGACGTGGGACCCCGGGCCGGGCGGGCGCATCGCCGAACCCATCGCACCGATCATCATCCTGGAAAACGGAGAGCTCAGAATGGCCTGCGGCGCCATCGGGACCGGGCTCATCGCCTGCCAGGCGCAGATCCTGGCCGACACGATCGGAACTTCCGAATCCATCATCGACGCGGTGGCAAGACCTCGATTCGGTGGCGTTGAAACCGACCTCACCGCCATGCAGGAGCGGACCCGTGTCGTTGTCGAAGACCTGCCGATCGCGGTGCTGGACGAAGCCGAATCGTACGGACAGCCGATATCCCGAACCGCCGAACCAGCACTGGGCCACGCTACAGCTGATGTCGGATACTTCACGGCGATCGCCCAGGATGAGACCGGCGCGCTCACCGCAATTACCGACCCCAGACTCACCGGTCGCGCCAGCGCGGGCAATTAGCGACCGACACCCGCGGCGGGCAATGACAAGCCGCGCGAAACGTACCGACCATCCCCGCCTCGGCACCCACCGTCCACAGCCTCTGCTCCGAGGTGCGGAGCAGAGGCACAGGCCGCGTGGCGAGGGTGCAGCCGTCCGGCGTTCTTCTGCTCCGGCCGATAAACCAGAAGACCTGGTTATGGTGGTCGCATGACCGAAGTGCGCCTTGTCGTTGTGTGCGCCGACTGTCGGGTCCATTGGTACGCGGACGACGAGCCCACGTGCACAACCGAGGGCCACGCCCATCAACAACTGGAATTGCACCGGCACCGGTCGCTCATCGCATTGCCCGACGGCACCCGCGTCACAGCGGTGTCGTTCGACGCCGCCGATCCGTACACCCGCGACAACAAGCCTGACTACGGCCTTTATCTGGATCACCGCTGGCAGCCACCATGGCTGCACGATCACCTCGACTGGCCAGATTTCGGCATTCCAGCAGAACAGCCCCTCGCCACCGCACTGCAATCCGTACTCGACAAGGCTCGCGCCGGTAAAAGCACAGAGATCGGGTGCCTGGGTGGTCACGGCCGGACCGGGACCGCGATAGCCTGCCTCGCGGTCATGACCGGCCAGCGAGCCGACACGGCGGTCGACTGGGTCCGAGCTACATACTGCGCGAAAGCCGTAGAAACAGCGGAACAAGAAGCGTTCGTCGGCCGATTCCAATAAAGCTCAGTCGTGGTCGATAACGCAGAAGAGGTTGCCTTCGGTATCGCGCAGCACGACGAAATCCGCGCCTTCGGGATACGGCCAGTCCGGTACGCGTTCGGCGCCGAGCGCGATCAACCGCGAGATTTCGGCCCGCTGTTCGGCCGGCCCGGAGGTATAGAGATCCAGGTGCGTCGCATCGCGGTACACCGCCACGGCCGGGCCGTTGCCGTCCGGCGGCTGCAAAATGTCGTCGGCCTGCGGATGCGGCGAATATCCGAGCGCCTCCGACCAGAATTTCGCCGCTCGTTTCCAGTCCTGCGCGTGCAAACAGATCGTTCCAATGGTCACCATTCGGTGAGCATATAAAAAACGTCCAGGCCGGCCGAATAAAACGGCCGGCCTGGACAGTCCGAAACAACTTAGGCGATGTCGAACCGGTCGAGGTTCATGACCTTGTCCCACGCCGCGACGAAATCGTTGACGAACTTCTCCTGCGCGTCATCGGCCCCGTAAATCTCGGCGATACCGCGCAACTGCGAGTGCGACCCGAAGACCAGGTCGACCGCGGTGGCGGTCCACCGGACATTGTCGGTGCCGCGTTCCCGGCCCTCGTACACATTCTCGTCCGCGACCGACGCCTTCCACTCCGTACCCATGTCGAGCAGGTTGACGAAGAAGTCGTTGGTCAGCGTGCCCGGCCGGTCGGTGAATACACCGTGCCGGGTCTGCCCGAAGTTGGCCTCCAGCGCCCGCAGGCCACCGACCAGCACGGTCATCTCCGGACCGGTCAGCGTGAGCAGATTGGCCTTGTCCAGCAGCAGAACCTCCGGCGGCAGCTTCTCCCCGGGCCGGACGTAGTTACGGAAACCGTCCGCCCGCGGCTCGAGCACCGCGAACGACTCGACGTCGGTCTGCTCCTGCGTCGCGTCCGTACGTCCCGGCGTGAACGGCACCGTGACGTCGTGCCCGGCGTTCTTCGCCGCCTGCTCGACCGCCGCACATCCACCCAGGACGATCAGGTCGGCCAGCGACACATTCTTGCCGAATTCCCGCTGAATCTGCTCGAGCTTCGGCAGCACGGTGTCCAGCTCGGTCGGGTCGTTGACGGCCCAACTGCGCTGCGGCTCGAGCCGCAGCCGTCCACCGTTGGCCCCGCCGCGCTTGTCGGTACCGCGGTGGCTGGACGCCGCCGCCCATGCGGTGCGGACCAGCTGGCCGATCGACAGGCCCGAGTCCAGGATCTTCGCCTTCAGAGCGGCGATATCGGCGTCGTTGATCAGCTCGCCCGAGGCCGCCGGAACCGGGTCCTGCCACAGCTGCACCTCGGGAATCCACGGACCCAGGTACCGCGAAATCGGTCCCATGTCGCGGTGCAGCAGCTTGTACCAAGCCTTGGCGAATGCCTCCGCGAACTGGTCCGGGTGCTCGAGGAACCGCCGCGCGATCGGCTCGTAGATCGGGTCGACCCGCAGCGACACGTCGGTGACCAGCATCGTCGGACGGCGCCGGTCATTCGGGTCCTGCGGTCCGGGAACGGTGTCCTCGGTGTCCTTGGCCTGGTACTGCCACGCGCCGGCCGGGCTCTTGACCAGCTCCCACTCGTACTTGAACAACGTCTCCAGGAACGTGTTGTCCCACTTGGTCGGCGTCGGGGTCCAGATGACCTCGATACCGCTGGTGACGGCGTCGGCGCCGACCCCGGTGCCGTACGTGTTCTTCCAGCCCAGGCCCTGCTGCTCGATCGGAGCGGCCTCGGGTTCCGGGCCTACGTAGTCGGCGGCCGCCGCGCCGTGCGTCTTGCCGAATGTGTGCCCGCCAGCGATCAGCGCGAACGTCTCCTCGTCGTTCATCGCCATGCGCCGGAACGTCTCGCGAATGTCCCGGGCCGCCTTGAGCGGGTCGGGCTCACCGTTCGGGCCCTCCGGGTTCACGTAGATCAAACCCATCTGTACGGCGCCGAGCGGACCGGACAGCTGACGGTCGCCGTGGTACCGCTCGTCCCCGAGCCAGGTGTCCTCCGGGCCCCAGTAAATCTCCTCCGGCTCGGCGATGTCCTCGCGACCGAAGCCGAAGCCGAATGTCGTGAACCCCATGGATTCCAGGGCCACGTTGCCGGCCAGAATGATCAGGTCGGCCCACGAGATCTTCCGGCCGTACTTCTTTTTCAACGGCCAGAGCAAGCGGCGCGCCTTGTCCAGGCTGGCGTTGTCCGGCCAGCTGTTGAGCGGCGCGAACCGCTGCGCGCCCTGGCCGCCGCCACCGCGACCGTCGGCGATGCGGTACGTACCGGCCGCGTGCCAGCTCATCCGGATAAACAGCGGGCCGTAGTGGCCGTAGTCAGATGGCCACCAGGGCTGCGAGGTCGTCATGACCTCGATCAGGTCCCGCTTCAGTGCATCGACGTCAAGCTTCTTGAATTCCTCGGCATAGTTGAAATCCGCGCCCAGTGGATCCGCGTCCGCTGAATGCGCATGCAGTACGGAGAGATCCAACTGGTTCGGCCACCAGTCGCGATTGGTCCGGGGCGTGGTCGCCGATGAAGTCGGCGACGGGATTGCCGGATTTTCACTCTCAGACACGGCGATCCTTCTCTCTTGTGTCGCTGTTCGATTGGCAGTCGGGGCACAAGCCCCAATAAACGACCTCAGCCTCGTCGATCTCGAAACCGTGGTCGTCGGATGCGGTCAAGCAGGGCATATCACCGACCGCGCAATCAGCGTCGGCGATAGAGCCACACGATCGGCACACCACGTGATGGTGGTTGTCGCCGACCCGTGATTCGTACCGCGCCACATGGCCGGCTGGCTGGATGCGCCGGATGAGCCCGGCGGCAGTCAGTGCCCGCAGCACGTCGTAAATGGCCTGGTGCGAAACCTCACCGAGATCCGCCCGTACGGCACCGATGATCGAATCGGTGTCCGCGTGTGGACGGTCGTACACCGCGCCCAGCACAGCGACCCGGGGACGGGTCACTCGCAGCGCGGCCCCACGCAACAAGCGTTCGAACTCCGATGTCGTGGGCACGCCCGTAGTGTGGCCCAGTTTCTGGAATCAATCAAGTTTTCCGGGCCGGCGGGTCGAACGAATCTGCTGACCGGATTCGGCGACGGATACTTCGGAGCCGGGTTGGTAAATCCTCCTTGCCGTATTTCCATGGATTTCACGAGATTGGCCGAATCCCTTATACAGCAGGCAATTCGGAATTCGCTCAACGAAATAGCGCGGCCTGATCATTGGCTGATCAGGCCGCGCTCAGCTTCATCGCTGTTATCCGACGAGCCGGGCCGCCTTGCGCTTCCCCACCTGCAGCACCCGGCCGAGCAACTTCTCGCGGGGCAGATCCAGCACCGACGCCTCGACCCGGTCACCATCCAATCGAACCGACCCGGCCGTGATCGCCCGCCGCGCCTCGGACCCGGAGGTCACCAACCCGGCCGCCCGCAACAGCGCCGGCAGGTGCACCGGATCGCCCTCGGGCAGGCCGAATTCCGGCACGTCGGTGGGTACCTCGCGAGCCTTGAACTGGCGGTCGAACGCCGCTTCGGCCTCGGCCGCACCGGCGCTGCCGTGGTACAGCCGGACGATCTCGCCCGCCACCCGCCGTTTCGCGGCACCCGCGCGCGGCCCACCGGCGGCCACCTCAGCCGCGACTTCTTTCAACTCATCCGGCGAGAAGTCCGTAGCCAAGACCGCGTACCGGTTCACCAGACTGTCCGGAATGGACATCAGCTTGCCGAACTGCTCGGCCGCCGGCTCGGTGATCGCGACGTAGTTGTTCAGCGACTTGCTCATCTTCTGCACGCCGTCGAGGCCTTCGAGCAGCGGAACGGTCAGTACCGCCTGCTGCGGCTGACCGTGTACGCGCTGCAGATCGCGGCCGACCAGCAGGTTGTACGTCTGGTCGGTGCCGCCCAGCTCGATGTCGGACTCGACGGCGACCGAGTCGTACCCCTGCAGGAACGGGTACAGGAACTCCGACAACGAGATCGGTTGGTGGGCCGCGAACCGTTTGGCGAAATCGTCCCGTTCCAGCAACTGGGCCACGGTCAGCACGGAGGTCTCGCGGACCACGTCGGCCAGGTTCATCCCGGCCAACCATTCGCTGTTGCGCCGGATCTCCACCCGCTCCGGGTCAAGGATGCGCATGAGCTGGTCGACGTACGTCTTTGCGTTGGCCGACGTCTCCTCCGCCGTGAGCTGCTTGCGGGTGGCCGACCGGCCGCTCGGGTCGCCGACCATGCCGGTGAAGTCGCCGATGATGAGCACGACGAGATGGCCCAGGTCCTGGAACTGCCGCAGCTTGCGCTGCACCACCGCGTGCCCGAGCGTCAGCTCCGTACCGGATGGGTCGATGCCGTGCTTCACCCGCAGCGGCCGGTCCTCCCGGTCGGCCTGCAGCAGCTTCTCGGCCAGGCTGTTTTCCGGCAGGATCTGGGCGGCACCGGCCCGCAGCCGCTCATAACCGGGCACGAGCCGTTCGGGGAGTTCGATCGGTCCCGTGCTCGGCGTGTTCGCGCTCACCACTTCTCCCTTATGCCATCAGCCTTGGTCGCTTGGGTCAGTTTGCCGTACGGCGGTACCGGACTTCGAACGATTACGCAGCGCGCCGGGCCGGTACGTGCTCACGGTCGGATCGTCGGAAAGCCAGAACCGCCACGGCCGGTCGGTCGCCACCCGGATACCGACGCGCGGACCCGACTGCACGGTAGCCGGTTGCGTCTTCGCTGCTCGGGTCACGGTCAGCTTCGAGCCGGCCGCGTACAGGTCCAGGCCCGAATCGGTACCACGCAGCCCGAGGCAGTCGGCCAGCCTCGCCGGTCCGCGGGCCAGATCGCGGTCGGTCTTCGCGGCCGGCCTGCGGGTGCGCGCCAACTCATGGCCGGCCACCACCTCGCCGGCCCGCAGGAGTACGGCCGTGGCGGTGCCGTCCAGTCCGCACACGAGGTTGGCGCACCAGTGCATGCCGTACGTGAAGTAGACATACAGGAAGCCCGGCGGCCCGAACATCACCTCGGTCCGCGGCGTCGGCCCGCGGAAGGCGTGCGAAGCCGGATCGTCCAGCCCCGCGTACGCCTCCACCTCGGTCAGCCGCACCGTGACATCGCCATCGGGCGAGTGCGCGGTCAGCTGGCAACCCAACAATTCCGGCGCGACCGCCAGACCCGGCCGGGCGAAAAACGACCTCGGCAGTATCGCTGGCTCCGCTCCGCCAGCTCCGCTCCGCACGGCCGTCAAGCGCTCGCCCATGCGGCATGCCGATCCGCCGCCGCCCGCAACGCCTCGATCTGCTCGGCCACCCGTGCCGGCGCCGTACCACCGATCGCGGACCGGGCCGCGATCGCACCCGACACGCTGAGCACCGACCGGACCTCCGGCCGCAGTCGCGGATCGACCGCGGCCAGCTCGGCGTCGGAGGCCTCCCACAGCTGCCGGTCGTGCTCATCGCACCAGGCCACCAATGCACCGGCGATCTCGTGCGCGTCCCGGAACGGTACGTGCTCGCGTACCAGCCATTCGGCCACATCGGTGGCCAGGGCGTGCCCGTCCGGGGCCGAAGCGGCCAGCTTCTCGCCGTTGATCCGCATTGTGGCGACCAACCCGGCCAGCGCCGGCAGAACCAGCAGCAGTTGCTCAACGGTGTCGAACGCGGGCTCCTTGTCCTCCTGCAGATCCCGGTCGTACGCCAAGGGCAGGCCCTTCAAGGTGGCCAGCAGCGCGGTCAGGTTGCCGATCAGCCGGCCCGACTTGCCCCGGGCCAGCTCGCCGATGTCCGGGTTCTTTTTCTGCGGCATGATCGACGACCCGGTCGCGAACGAGTCGTCCAGCTCGATCCAGCCGAACTCGCGCGAGGCCCACAGGCACACCTCTTCGCCGATCCGGGACAGGTGCACCCCGAGCAGCGCGCCGGCGAACAGGAACTCGGCCACGAAGTCCCGGTCGGACACCGCGTCGATCGAGTTGGTCGCGGCGGTAGTGAAGCCGAGCTCGGCCGCGGTCGCCAACGGGTCCAACGGCAGCGACGAACCGGCCAGCGCGCCCGCGCCCAGCGGCGAGACCGCGGCCCGCTTGTCCCAGTCGACCAGCCGGTCAACATCGCGGGCCAGCGAGTGCGCGTGCGCCAGCAACTGGTGCGCGAACAACACCGGCTGGGCGTGCTGCAGGTGCGTCATGCCCGGGGCCGGCAGGTCGCGATGCCGGTCTGCCACCGCGACCAGTGCGGTCTCCAGCTCGGCTACCAGCGCCGCGATCTGGCGGGCGTGGTCGCGCAAATAGAGGCGCATATCGGTAGCGACCTGGTCGTTGCGGCTCCGGCCGGCGCGCAGCTTGCCGCCCAGCGCGCCCAGCCGCTCCAGCAGGCCGCGTTCCAACGCGGTGTGCACGTCCTCGTCCTCGACCGTGGGCCGGAACGACCCGTCGCGGACCGCCTCGGCCAGGTCGTCCAACGCCGCCAGCATCCGGGCCAACTCGTCGGCGTCGAGCAGGCCGGCACGGTGCAACACCCGCGCGTGCGCTTTGGAGGACTGCAGGTCGTACGGCGCCAGCCGCCAGTCGAACTGCACCGACACCGACAACCGGGCCAGCGCCTCGGACGGGCCGCCGGCGAACCGGCCGCCCCACAGCCGGGTGGGTTCGGGGGTCTGCTGATCAATCACGCGGTGCACCCTTTCACGGGCCGGCTGAACGGCTTGGGTCTGTCCACACGGCAGGCCACTAGTCAACCCCGGACTCCAAGGCGGCCTGATCCAGTACCGACTCGTCCGGCTCTTCCTGCTCGGGCCGTTCGGCGATCTGCTGCGCGCCGGAGGCCTCCAGACCGGCAGCCTCCAGCTCCCGGAACAGGTACGTACGGCTGAGCTGTCCGCGCGACTGAGCCGCGTACTGCTCCAGCTTCGAACGCGAGTCGGCGATGTCCAGGTTGCGCATGGTCAGCTGGCCGATCCGGTCGACCGGGCCGAACGCGGCGCCCTCGGTCCGTTCCATCGACAGCTTGTCCGGGTGGTAGGACATGTTCGGCCCGGTGGTGTCCAGCACGGAGTAGTCCTCGCCCCGGCGCAACCGCAGCCGCACCTCGCCGGTCACCATCGAGGCGACCCAGCGCTGTAGCGACTCGCGCAGCATCAGCGACTGCGGATCCAGCCAGCGGCCCTCGTACAGCAGCCGCCCCAGCCGCCGGCCTTCGGCGTGGTAGTTGGCGATCGTGTCCTCGTTGTGTACGGCGTTGAGCAACCGTTCGTACGCGATCCACAGCAGCGCCATGCCCGGCGCCTCGTAGATACCGCGCGACTTGGCTTCGATGATGCGGTTCTCGATCTGGTCGGACATGCCCAGGCCGTGCCGGCCACCGATCGCGTTCGCCTCCTGGACCAGCGCCACCACGTCGTCGTAATCGACGCCGTTGATGGCGACCGGCCGGCCACCGACGAACTGGATCGCGACATCCTCACTCTCGATCGCGACGGCCGGATCCCAGAACTTCACGCCCATGATCGGCTCGACCGTCTCCAGCGAGGTAGCCAGGTGTTCCAGCGTTTTCGCCTCGTGGGTGGCGCCCCAGATGTTGGCATCGGTGGAGTACGCCTTCTCCGGCGAGTCGCGGTACGGCAGGTTGCGTTCGGTCAGCCACTCGCTCATCTCGGCCCGGCCGCCCAGCTCGTCGACGAACTCGGCGTCCAGCCACGGCTTGTAGATCCGCAGCGCCGGGTGGGCCAGCAGGCCGTACCGGTAGAACCGCTCGATGTCGTTGCCTTTGAACGTCGAGCCGTCGCCCCAGATGTGGACGTCGTCGGACTGCATCTCACGCACCAGCATGGTGCCGGAGACCGCGCGGCCGAGCGGCGTGGTGTTGAAGTAGACGCGGCCGGCGGACCGGATGTGGAACGCGCCGCAGGCCAGCGCCGCGAATCCCTCCTCCACCAGCTCGCGCCGGCAGTCGACGGCACGGGCCAGCTCGGCGCCGTACTCCTTGGCCCGCGCCGGTACGCCGGCGATGTCAGGCTCGTCGTACTGCCCGATGTCCGCGGTGTACGTGTACGGGATCGCCCCCCGGGCGCGCATCCACGCCACCGCTACCGATGTGTCGAGGCCGCCGGAGAAGGCGATGCCAATGCGTTCGCCGACCGGCAGTGAGGTCAGGACCTTGCTCACGGGACGTTTTCTCCTCGTTATCCAATGCAGCTTCGTTTATTGATCGGCGTGTTCGGCGATGCGGCGTAGCTTGGCCGCCAACGCAGTGCCTACTGTGTGCTCGCCTTCGGCTCGCCGGCCCTCGGTGCGCTCCCGGGCGATCACCAGCACCGTGTCGTCGCCGGCGACGGTGCCTACGATCTCCGGGAGCCCGGCTCGGTCCAACGACGAGGCCAGGAAATGCGCCGCTCCCGGCGGGGTTCGCAACACGACCAGGTTGCCGCTCGGCTCCGCGGCCACCAGCAGTTCGGCCAGCCGGCGGGCCAGCAGCGTCGGGCCGGGCGCGGTGATGGCGCGGACCGGCGGCGGGGTGCCGTCCTCCGGAATCACGTAGGACGGCGGTCCCCCATCCGGCGCGCGCAGCTTGATCGCGCCGAGCTCCTCCAGATCCCGCGAGAGCGTGGTCTGGGTGACCGCCACGCCCTCGCCGGCCAGGAGCTTGGCCAGCTCGGTCTGCGACCGCACCGGCTGGTGCGAGACCAGCGCGATGATCCGGTCGTGGCGAGCGGCCTTGGACATACTCATGGCGCCTCCGCGGAAAGGAGTGCGTCGGCGGCTGTCACTACCGTTCCAGAAGCCAGGCCAGCAACGCTTTCTGGGCGTGCAGCCGGTTTTCCGCCTCGTCCCAGACGACGCTGGCCGGACCGTCGATGACCGAGGCCGCGATCTCCTTGCCGCGGTAGGCCGGCAGGCAGTGCAGCACGATCGCGCCCGGGTCGGCCAACGCCAGCGCGGCATCATCCAGCGCGTACGGACCGAATGTGGCGATCCGGTGCTCGTACTCCTCCTCCTGCCCCATCGAGACCCAGGTGTCGGTGACGAGTACATCCGCACCGTCCACTGTGGATTTCGGGTCGCGGCGGTGGGTGACGCTGCCGCCGGTCTGCGCGGCGATCTGTTGGGCTTTCGCGACTATCGCCGGGTCCGGGTCGTAACCGGCGGGCGATCCGATCCGGATGTGCATGCCGGCGGTCGCACCGGCCAGGGCGTACGAGTGGGCCATGTTGTTGGCGCCATCGCCGAGGTAGGCCAGGGTCAGGCCGGCCAGTCTGCCCTTGTGTTCGCGGATCGTCTGCAGATCGGCCAACAGCTGGCACGGGTGGAAGGAATCGGTGAGCGCGTTGATCACCGGCACCCCGGCGTACGCGGCCATCTCCTCGATCCGGTCCTGCCCGTACGTCCGCCACACCACGGCGGCGACCTGCCGGCCCAGAACCCGGGCGGTGTCGGCGATCGACTCGCGTACCCCGACATTGGCCAGCCGGGAGTCGACGATCATCGGGTGCCCGCCGAGCTCGGCGATGCCGGTGCTGAACGAGAGCTGGGTCCGCAGGGTTGGCTTGTCGAACAGCACCGCCACCGTGCGGGGTCCGGCCAGCGGTTTGCGGCTGAACCGGTCCTTTTTCAGTACGTCGGCGAGATCGAGGACCTCGGCCTGCTCGGCCGGGCTCAGGTCGTCATCCCGCAGAAAATGCCGTGGCATTTACGGTGCCACCTCCTCCACTGCCTTGAGTACGGCCCCCACACCGGCCTCGATGTCCGCTTCGTTGATCACCAGCGCCGGCGCGAGCCGGACCCTGGTCGGGCTGACCGCATTGACCAGCGCGCCGTGCCGGCGGGCGGCGGCCTCGACTTCCTTGGCCACCGGCTCGCGCAGCTCGATGCCCCGCCACAGCCCGAATCCTTGTACTTCCTCGATCAGGTCATGATGCAGCCCGGCCGCCAACTGCTCGCCCCGGTCCCGCGATGCTGCGAGCAGGTCGTTGGCCTCGATCGTGTCCAATGTGGCCAGTGCGGCCGCGCAGGAGACGGCGTTGCCGCCGAACGTGGTGCCGTGATCCCCCGGCCCCAACGCCAATCCGGCCGCACCCAGGCCGAGGCAGGCGCCGATCGGCAACCCACCGCCCAGGCCCTTGGCCATCGTGATCACGTCCGGAATGATGCCCGGCTCGACGACCTGGTGGCTGAACCAGGCCCCGGCCCGGCCGACTCCACCCTGCACCTCGTCGAATACCAGTACCGCGCCGGCGGCGTCGCATGCCTCGCGGGCGGCCTTGAGGTAGCCGGGTGGTGCCGGGATTACGCCGGCCTCGCCCAGTACCGGTTCCAGGAACACCGCCGCGGTCTGTTCGGTGATCGCGTTACGCAGCGCCGCGGTGTCCCCGTACGGCACGAACGTCACGTCCGGCATCAGCGGTGCGAACGGCGTTCGCTTTGAGGGCTGGCCGGTGATCGACAACGCGCCGATCGTACGGCCGTGGAAGGCCCCCTCGGCCGCGATGATCTGGCTGCGGTCGGGACGGGCGCGCCGCACCAGTTTGATCGCGGCCTCGTTGGCCTCGGTCCCTGAGTTGCATAGGAAAACCCGAGCGTCGTGGCCGACCAGCGCGGCCAGTCGTTCGCCGAGTTCGAGCGCGCGTTCGTTGATCATCAGGTTGGTGGTGTGCGCCACCAGGCCGATC
Source organism: Mycobacteriales bacterium (assembly GCA_040414495.1). Classification (GTDB taxonomy): domain Bacteria; phylum Actinomycetota; class Actinomycetes; order Mycobacteriales; family QHCD01; genus DATAVB01. The sequence continues at coordinate 14,226 of JBEDUI010000285.1, read as the reverse complement.
TGCCGGCTGACCGCATCGACGATCGCCGGGTGGGCGTGGCCCAGGGCGCTGACCGCGATACCTGCGTACAGGTCGAGGTACTTGTTCCCGTCGGCGTCCCAGAGGCGGACGCCGCTGCCACGGGAAATCGCCAGCGGCGGCGTCCCGTAGTTGGTCATGAAGGCCTCGTTCCACCGAGCCTGCATTGCCGCGAGCTCAGTACTCATTGGCTCGCCTCCGCGCTCGCTCCGCTCCTCGGGCTTCCAGGGTTGAGAAACTCCTTGGCACCGTCTGCCCTGCGATGCTCACTCGCTGTCGGCTCGCCGCTATCGGGAAGCACCATCGTTCCTACGCCTTCGTCGGTGAATACCTCGAGCAGCACCACATGCGGCACCCGCCCGTCGAGCACGTGCGCCTGGCCGACACCGCCGCGAACCGCGCGCAGGCAGGCCTCCATCTTCGGCACCATCCCGGCCGAGAGGTTGGGCAGCATCGGTTCGAGCTCGTTGGCCTTGAGCTCGCTGATCAACGAGTCGGTGGCCGGCCAGTCGGCGTACAGGCCCTCGACGTCGGTGAGCACGACCAGTTTCTGCGCCTGCAGCGCACTGGCCAGCGCGGCCGCGGCGGTGTCGGCGTTGACGTTGTAAATCTCGCCGTCCCGGCCAGATGCCACCGTCGCCACGACCGGGATCCGGCCGTCATCCAGCAGGCTGTGTACGGCTCCCGGGTCGACCGCGACAATGTCGCCGACGGCGCCGATGTCGACCTCCTCGCCGTCCACCACCGCGCCGCGACGCTCGGCCGTGAACAGCCCGCCGTCCTCACCGGACAGTCCAACCGCGAACGGCCCGTGCGCGTTGATATCGCCGACCACGTCGCGGTTGACCTGTCCGACCAACACCATCCGCACGACCTGCATGGTCTCGGGCGTAGTGACCCGCAACCCGCCGCGGAATTCCGACTCGATGCCGAGCCGGTCCAGGTGCGCGTTGATCTGCGGCCCACCACCGTGCACGATCACCGGCTTGAGCCCGAAATACCGCAGCAACACGACATCCTGCGCGAACGTCGTTCGCAACTCCGGCTCGGTCATGGCATGCCCGCCGTACTTGATCACGACAATCGCGCCGTGAAAGCGTTCCAGCCACGGCAGCGCCTCAACCAACGTTGCGGCTTTGATTCCTACCGGATCGGTCATGTCGTATAGGCCGAATTCTCGTAAACGTACTCGGGAGTCAAATCCGTGGTCCAGACGGTCGCGTTTTCCGTACCGGCATGCAGATCAACCGAAATCGTGATCTCGCGCCCGGAAATGTCCACTGTGGGCGCGCCTGGCTTTGCCGTACCGGCCTGGCAGACCTGTATTCCGTTGAACGACACATCGAGTTGGTCCGGCTCGAATTCGGCCTGCGTGGTGCCGACAGCGGCCAATACGCGGCCCCAGTACGGGTCGTTGCCGTAGAGCGCGCATTTCAACAACGCATTTCCGGCCACCGACCGGCCCACTTCCAGCGCGTCGGCCTCGGAGGCGGCATTGCGTATTTCGACCGCAATGCGTTTGGTCGCGCCCTCGGCGTCGGCGACCAACTGCATGGCCAGGTCGTGGCAGGCGTCCCATACCGCCGCGGCGAAGTCCTCATAGGACGGTGTGACACCGGACGCGCCACTGGCCAGCAACAACACGGTGTCGTTGGTGGACATACAGCCGTCCACGTCGATGCGGTCGAACGTGTGGCTGGTGGCCGCGCGCAAGGCGTTGTCGGCGGTGAACTGATCGACGACCGCGTCGGTGGTCAGTACGCAGAGCATGGTCGCCAGGGCCGGGGCGAGCATTCCCGCGCCCTTGGCCATACCGCCAATGGTCCAACCTTTTCCTTGTACGACAGTGGTTTTGGCGACCGTGTCGGTGGTCATGATGGCTGTGGCCGCGTCGGCCCCGCCATCGCCGTCCAGGGCCGGCACGGCTTTGTCCACACCGGACAGTAATGCGTCCAGCGGCAACCGGTCGCCGATCACACCGGTGGAACAGATCGCTACGTCGATGGCGCCGATATTGAGAGCCGCCGCGGCGTGTTCGGCGGTCTTGTGGGTGTCGGCGAATCCGTCCGGTCCGGTACAGGCGTTCGCGCCACCGGAGTTGAGCACCACGGCCCGTACCCGACCGGTCGTGAGCACCTGCTGCGACCAGAGCACCGGGGCGGCCTTGATCCGGTTGCTGGTAAATACCCCGGCGGCCACATCGGACGGTCCGTCGTTGACCACGACCGCGAGGTCCAGTGCGCCCTCGCCCTTGATGCCGGCGGCCACGCCTGAGGCGCGGAATCCGGCCGCTGCCGTAACGGTCATGAGGCGTCCTGCGGAGTGAGCATCGTAGGGAGCTGCCGGAACTGGCAGCGCCGAGCGATCGGCGACGGCGACTGAGGAGCGGAGCGCAGTAGGGCGCCGGGGTAGCAGCTCACGGGGCCACCCCATTGGCCGACAGGCCCGCTGTCTCGTCGAGGCCGAGCATGAGGTTGGCGTTCTGCACCGCCTGACCGGCCGCGCCCTTGCCCAGGTTGTCGATGGCGCTGATGACAATCACCCGGCCCGAGTCGATGTCCACAGTGGTCTGTAGTTGCGCCGCATTGGACCCGAAGGTGGCGGCGGTATGCGGCCAACGACCATCGGGCAGCAGATGCACGAACGGCTCGCCGGCATAGGCCTGATCGAGGGCCTCGCGGATGTCTTTCACGGTCCGGCCGGGGCGCGGTTTTGCCGTCACGCTGGCGAGGATGCCGCGTGGCATCGGCGCCAGGACCGGGGTGAAGGACAGCGAGGTCGCGCCGGTGGCCTGTTTGATTTCCGGTACGTGTTGGTGGGCGCCGACCTTGTACGGCGACAGGTCGCCCATGATCTCGCTGCCCAGCAGGTGCGGCTTGGCCGACCGGCCGGCGCCGGACGTGCCGGAGGAAGCGACCACGACGACATCGTCCGGGTCGACGACATCGGCCGCGATGAGCGGGGCGAGCGCCAGCGTGATCGACACGGCGTAGCAGCCGGTGTTGGCGACCCGGTCGCTGCCGGCGATCAGCGACCGCTGGCCGGGCAGCTCGGGCAGGCCGTAGGTCCACGTCCCGGCATGCTCGCCCGGGTAATAAGCCCGCCACTGCGCCGGATCGGCCAGCCGGAAATCGGCGCCCAGATCGACGATCTTGACCTCGGGCGGCAACTGCTCGGCCAGCGCCGCCGACTGTCCGTGCGGCAGGGCCAGGAAGACCAAATCGGCGCCGGCCAACGACTCGGCGCTCGTCGGCGCGAGCACGCGGTCGGCCAGACCGGGCAGTTGCGGATGCACCGCGCCGAGCGGCTCCCCCGCGTTCCCGTGCGCGGTGATCGGTCCGACCGTGAGATCCGGATGAGCGTCGATCAGGCGGAGCAGCTCCCCACCTGCGTAGCCACTGGCACCGGCAACCCCCACACTCAGACCCATGCACATCATTATGCGGGAGCGCGCATGGTCATGCAAGACCGTTTTGGACTGGGCGCTCGGAGTTCGGACGCGTAAGCGAGCTATCGACCGCCGACGTGCGCTCACCAGCTGTTGATCATGGAGTTCCCGACAAAATCGTCGGCGTGTCGCCGGCGTGTCGCGCAGGGAACTCCATGATCAACAGCGGAAGCGCACGAGCGCGCAGACGCACGAGCGGGCGAGAGTTCGGGCTTACTGCTGGCCCGAGCCCGAGATTGTGTACTTCATCCGCGGGGCGTTCAACCCCTGCTGGTGCCAGAACGGGTACGGCAGCGGCCGCGCGCTGACCGCATCGAGGGTGGCCACCTCCTCATCGGTCAGCACCCACGATGCGCTGGCCAGGTTGTCCTCGAGCTGCTCGACCGTCCGCGCGCCGATGATCACCGACGTGACCGCGGGCCGGCGCAGCAGCCAGTTGATCGCGACCTGAGCGATGCTGACCCCGCGCTCGCGAGCGATGGCATCCAACGCGTCGACCACGGCGTGCCCGTACTCCAGATCCAGCGTGCCGGTGTCACCCAGCTCGGCCCGACGGCTGCCGGCCGGCGGACGCTCGCCCCGCCGCTGCTTGCCAGTCAGGAACCCGCCTGCCAGCGGGCTCCACACCAGAATGCCGACGCCCTGGTCCTGGCTGACCGGGATCAGCTCGTGCTCCAACTCGCGACCGACCAGGCTGTAGTACGCCTGCAGGCTGACGTACCGCTCCAGGTTCCGCCGCTCCGAGGTCGCGAGCGCCTTCATCAGGTGCCAGGCCGAGTAATTCGAGCAGCCGATATAACGCACCTTGCCCGCCCGCACCAGATCATCGAGCGCGCCCAGGCTCTCCTCCAGCGGCGTTCGCTCGTCGATCGAATGCACCTGGTAGAGGTCGATGTAGTCGACTCCCATCCGGCGCAGGCTCGCCTCGCACGCCTCGATGATGTGGTGCCGGGACTGACCCCGGTCGTTGGGGCCATCGCCCATCGCGCCGTTCAGTTTGGTCGCGATCAGCACCTGATCGCGGCGCTTGGCGACAGCCTGGCCGACGATTTCCTCGGACAGCCCGTTCGAATACACGTCGGCGGTATCGATGAAATTGACGCCGTGCTCCAGGCAGATGTCGATCATGCGGCTCGCGTCGGCCACTTGGACATCACCCATTTTGGCGTGCCGGCCCGCCCCGCCGAACGTCATCGTGCCGAGCGTCAGGACCGGCACCTGCATCCCGCTGCTGCCCAGAAACCGCGTCTCCGTCATGCGTCACGTCCCTCTCGTAAATCCCTTATTTGCCGGCCATTTTCGACCGACAATACGGCCGGTTCCCGACGACACGATGGCCACATACGGCCGCGGCGCGAGCGGTGAATTGATCGAAAAGTACGTGAACATCAGGCCATGGAGAATCTCACCTCGTACGGAGACGACGGATTCAGCCGATATCTGCGCGGGGCTTTTCTGGCCGCCGCCGGGTACGACCGCGACGACTTGTCCCGCCCGATGATCGGGATCGCCCACACCTGCTCGGATTACACGCCCTGTCACCGCCAAATGCCCGAGTTGCTCGAGGCGGTACGTCGGGGCGTGCTGGAGGCCGGTGGCCTGCCGATGGCGTTCCCGACCATGTCGTTGGGCGAGACGCTGCTCTCGCCCACCTCGATGCTGTTCCGCAACCTCGCGGCGATGGAGACCGAGGAGCTGATCCGGGCCCAACCGATGGACGCGGTCGTCCTGCTAGGCGGCTGCGACAAGACCGTGCCGGCGCAGCTGATGGCGGCCATCTCGGCCGACATACCGGCGCTGTTGGTCGTGGCCGGGCCGATGATGACCGGCAGTTGGCGCGGTACCCGGCTCGGCGCCTGCACCGACTGCCGGCAGCAGTGGGCCCGGCACCGGGCCGGCGAGCTGAGCGAGGCCGAGATCGCCGAGGTCGAGCAACAGCTGTGCCCGACCGCCGGGACCTGCATGGTGATGGGTACGGCCTCGAGCATGGCGTGCGTGGTCGAGGCGCTCGGGATGATGCTGCCCGGTGGCGCGGCCGCGCCGGCTACGACCGGAGACCGGCTGCGACACGCGGCAGCCAGCGGGCGCCGGGCGGTGCGGTTGGCCGCGGAACACCTCATGCCGAGCCGACTGCTGACCCCGGCGTCGTTCCGCAACGCGCTGACCGTACTGGCCGCGGTCGGCGGTTCGACCAACGCGGTCATCCACCTGCTCGCCGCCGCCCGCCGGGCCGGGATCTCGGTGGATCTGTCTGATGTGGACCGAGTCGCGTCTGGCGTGCCGCTGTTGGTGGACTGCAAGCCGTCGGGCGTCGGATACATGGAGGACTTTCACCGTGCTGGCGGCGTACCGGTTCTGCTGCGGGCACTGGAACCGCTGCTGGAGTTGGAGGCATTGCGTGTCGACGGCCGCAGCGTGCGCGAGGCGATCGGCGATGTCGAGCCGCCGCAGCCGTGGCAGAGCACGATCGGGACACTCGACTCACCGGTCGGGCCACCCGGCGCGTTGGCGGTCTTGCGTGGCTCGCTCGCCCCGGACGGTGCGCTGATCAAGGTGTCCGCCGCGACCGATTCGCTGCTGCGGCACCGGGGTCGGGCCGTGCTGTTCGATACGCCGGCCGACCTGGCCCGGATCGACGAGGTCGACGTCAGACCGGAGGACGTGTTGGTGCTGCGCAACGCCGGCCCGGTCGGCGCCGGGATGCCCGAGGCTGGGTCGTTCCCGATCCCGCGCCGGCTCGCCGCGGCCGGGGTGAAGGACATGGTCCGCGTCTCGGACGCCCGGATGAGCGGTACGTCGTACGGGACGGTGGTGCTGCATTGCGCGCCCGAGGCGGCGGTCGGCGGTCCGCTGGCGCTGGTCCGCGACGGCGACGAGATTTCGCTGGACGTACCGGCCCGTCGGCTGGAGTTGCTGGTAGATCCGGCCGAGTTGGATCGCCGCCTCGCCGCGTGGACTCCGCCACCGGCACCCGAGCGAGGCTGGCGGCGGCTCTATGCCGAACGAGTTCTCGGCGCTGACCTCGGCGCGGACCTGGACTTCCTGCCGTAATCGCTGGCCGATCCTCGATCTCACCGGCCGGCCTCGCGGCAGCCTCCGAAGCTCAGATCGCTTTGGCCAACAGCAGGCACGGATTGCCCGGCCACAGCTGCGTGAACTCCTCGATCGGCACGAACCCCATCGCCGTATAGAACGCGCGGGTGCCGGCGTACCCCTCATCGGAGTGCGACGGGCCGAGCGTCTTGACCTGCAGCAGCCGCACGCCCTCCAGCGACAACTGGACCTCGACGGTCTCCAACAGCTTCCGGCCGACACCGCGACGATGCCAGGCCGGCTGCACCGCCATCAGGTACACCTCGGCCGAGCCGGGAAAGTGTCGCTTGACCATGAGCGTGCCGACGATGTGGCCGGACGGGTCGCGGGCGAAGTACGTCGGCAAGTTGGCGGCGGCCTTGACGTAATCGGCCACCGCCGACTCGATGCCGAACCACCCGGGCAATGCCCGAAGCAGCCGTTCCACCGCATCTGGACGCGACTCGCCGGTCGTCACCGATATCCGACGAGTCATCGCCAGCTCAGGCCGAACGCAGCTCGGCCCCGGTACGCCGCCCGGCCTCGGCCACGGCCGCGTCCCGGGCCGCGTTCGCCTCTTCCGCGTTCAGCGTCCGGTCCGGTGCCCGGAACCGCAGCGAGTACGCGAGGCTCTTGCGGCCGGCGCCGACCTGGTCGCCGGTGTAGACGTCGAAGAGCGTCACGGCCTCCAGCAGTTCGCCGGCTCCGGCCCGCAACGCCGCCTCGACATCCGCGGCCGGCGTCGAGTCCGGCACCACCAACGCAACATCCTGGCTGGCCGGCGGGAAGGTCGAGATCCGCGGCGCCGACAGGTCCTCGGTCGCGGCGTCGAGTACGGCGGCCAGATCGACCTCGGCTGCCACCGACCGCTTCGGCAGGCCCAACGCCTCGCACACAGCCGGGTGCAGCTCGCCGGCGTGCCCGATCGTCGTCTGGCCGACCAACAGCCGGGCGCACCGGCCCGGGTGCCACGGCGCCAGGCTGTCCGACCGGACCGTCACCGCGAGCCCAACCGAGCTGGCGATCAGTCGGGCCGCGTCGATCGCGTCCGACCAGGACACCGGACGACCCGGACCCCACCAGCCGGCCGACTCGGCCGCACCAGCCGCGGCGATCGCGGCGTGTTCCCGTTGAACCGGCAACGCCGCGTCCAGCCGGCTCAGGTCATCGGCGCCGGGCCGATGCACCGGATCCAGCAGCGGCGCGGCCGGCCTGGGCGACTCGGGCTCGGCGAACACCGCACCTAACTCGAACACCGCAACGTCGGGCAGGCCGTGCCCGATGTTCCGCCCGAGCGTGGCCAACAGGCCCGGCAGCAAGGTGGAACGCAGGTAGCCCTGTTCGGACGAGAGCGGGTTGGCGACCTTGACCAGTCGGCGGCGCGGATCGTCGGCTGGGACCCCGAGCCGGTCCAACGCCTCAACCGAGTGGAACGACGCCGACGGCGTCTCCACATACCCGCCGTGCGCCAATGCCCGGGACACCGCGCGGCGGTGCCGCTGCCGGGCGGTGAGCCCGCGACCGGCCGGCGCCAACGGCAGAGTCGTCGGGATCAGGTCGTACCCCTCGAGCCGGGCGACCTCCTCGGCGAAGTCGGCCAACTCGCGCAGGTCCGGACGCCACGGCGGCGGCACCACATCGAGCAGGCCGTCGCCCTCCGAAACAGTGCAGCCGACCTGATGCAGCCGGTGCCGCACCACGTCGACCGGGTAGCTGACCCCGATCAGCCGGCCGATCGCGGCCGGGCCGACCGGTAGCGCCCCTGGCAGCTTCGGGCTGCCGGCGTCGACCGCCGACTTCTCCGCGACCCCTCCGCCGTACTCGACCAGCAGCTGACTGGCCAGCTCGATCGCGGCCGGCGGCAGAGCCGGGTCGACGCCGCGCTCGAACCGCCGCCCGGCCTCGGACAGCAGCGCGTGCCGGCGGACCGAACGGCTCACCACCTGCGGCGTGAAGTGCGCGGCCTCCAACAACAGATCGGTCGTCGAGTCGCTGACCTCGCTGACCTCACCGCCCATCACGCCGGCCAGACCCTGGATGCCCGACCCATCCGTGATCAGCAGATCGTCCTCGTCCAGCTCGCGGACGACGTCGTCGAGAGTGCGCAACGTCTCGCCCTCGCGGGCCCGCCGGACAGTGATCGGGCTGGTCAGCTTGGCCAGGTCGTAGGTGTGCATCGGCTGGCCAAGCGCCAGCATGACGTAGTTGGCGACGTCCACCGCCAGCGAGATCGGCCGCATCCCGGCCGCCGCCAGTCGGCGCTGCATCCACAGTGGACTGGACGCGGTCGGGTCGAAGCCGCGGATGACCCGGGCGACGAACCGGTCGCAGCCGGTCGGGTCCTCGATCTCGATGCTGATGTCCGCGGTGGCGGCCGGCTCGGATTCGTACCCCAGCTCCAAGTCGGCCGGGTCGGTGTACGCCACATCCAGCAGGGCGGCCAGCTCACGAGCGATTCCGCGGGCCGAGAGCTGGTAGCCGCGATCGGGGGTCGGCTCGGTGACCAGCACCGGATCGTTCAGCCCGAGCAGCGTGATCGCGTCGGCTCCGGCCTCGGTGTCAGCCGGCAGCACCATGATGCCGCCGTGATCCTCGCCCAGCCCCAGCTCGCGGGCCGAGCAGATCATGCCGTTGGAAACGTGCCCGTACGTCTTACGCGCGGCGATCTCGAACCCGCCGGGCAGCACCGCACCGGGCAGCGATACGACGACGTGGTCGTCGACGGCGAAGTTCGTCGCGCCACACACGATGCCCTGCGGCTTGTCCCCGCCTACGTCGACCTGGCAGTAACGGATCGGCTTCTTGAACTCGGTGAGTTCCTCGATCTCCCGGACGATGCCCACGACCAGCGGTCCGGTGATGTCGGCGCCGACGATCTCGTCGACCTCCACCCCGGCCCGGGTCAGCAGGTCCGCGACCTCGGTGGCAGGACGGTCGGCCAACTGCGGCACCAGCTCGACCAGCCACGACAACGGGACCCGCATCACGCCTCCAGACCGAAGTGTCGGGTGAACCGGACGTCACCCTCGGCGAACTCCCGCAGGTCCGCGACGCCGTTGCGCACCATGATGCTGCGGTCGATTCCCATGCCGAACGCGAACCCGGAGTACTCGTCCGGGTCGATGCCGGCGGCGCGCAACACGTTCGGGTGGACCATGCCGCAGCCACCCCACTCGACCCACTTGGCGCCGCCCTTGGCGTTCGGATGCCACAGGTCCACCTCGGCCGACGGCTCAGTGAACGGGAAGTAGTGCGGGCGCAGCCGGGTCCGGGCACCGTCACCGAACAGCTCCTCGGCGAGGCGGTCCAACGTCCCGCGCAGGTGCGCCATCGTGATGCCGCGGTCGACCGCCAGCCCTTCCACCTGGGAGAAGACCGGCAGGTGGGTCGCGTCGTACGGGTCGTCGCGGTACGTACGGCCCGGCGCCACGACGTACACCGGCAGTGGCCGGGACAGCAGTGCCCGCAGCTGGACCGGCGAGGTGTGGGTACGCAGCAGCACGCCGTTCTCGGGCGGGTCCAGGAACAACGTGTCGTGCATGCCCCGGGCCGGGTGGTCACGCTGGAAGTTCAGCGCGTCGAAGTTGAACCACTCGGTCTCGACCTCGGGCCCCTCGGCGACCTCGTACCCCATCGCGACGAAGACGTCCTCGATGAACTCCGCGCCGGTCGTGACCGGGTGCCGGGCGCCGACCGGGCGACGGCCGCCGGGCAGCGTGACGTCGACGGCCTCCTCGCGTAGTACCCGGCTCTCCCGCTCGGCCTGCAGCGCCGCCTTGCGTTCGTCGAACGCCCGCTGCACGCCAGCCAGCGCCTCGTTCACCCGCCGGCCGGCGTCGGCGCGGGCCTTCGGGGGCAGCGCCCCGATCTCGCGCTTGGCCAACCGGACCGGGGCCCGGTCACCGAGGTGGATCGGCCGCAGCGCGCCGAGGCTGTCGAGGTCGCTCGCTTCGGCGAACGCCTTCTCCGCCGTACGGACCGCGTCGGCCAGCGACTCCGCGGAGAGCGCGGCCACCTCTTTCGGGTCGTACGGGTCGTTGGGGCCGGACATCAGCGCAACGCTCCTGTCATCCCTCTGAATGTGAGAGTCAAAGTTGCCGTCCTTATTTACGGCCAGCCGGGACAGTCTAGAGACCAGGCCGGACGGTCATGACCGGCGTCGGGTAACCGCCTCTGCCAGGTCGGTCAGCAGCGGTGCGGTGTTCTCCCAGGACAGGCAGGCGTCGGTGACGCTCTGCCCGTACACCAGGTCGGTCGGGTTGCTCTGGTCGAGTGGCTGGTTGCCCTCGACCAGGAAGCTCTCCAGCATCAGGCCGACCACCGAACCGTCACCAGCAGCGATACGGCTGGCGATGTCCTCGGCGACGATCGGCTGGCGGCGGTGGTCCTTGCCACTGTTGCCGTGACTGGCGTCGATGATCACGCGGCCCGGCAGCGACGCCTTCTCCAGCAGCTTGACCGCGGCCGCCACGCTCTGCTCGTCGTAGTTCGGGCCGGCAGTGCTGCCACGCAGCACGATGTGGCAGTCCGGGTTGCCCCGAGTGGACAGGATCGCGGCGACGCCGTCCTCGGTGATGCCGGTGAAGACGTGGCTGCTGGCCGCGGCCGCGACCGCGTCGACGGCCAGCTGGACGTCGCCCTCGGTCGAGTTCTTGATGCCGATCGGCATCGACAGTCCGCTGGAGAGCTGGCGGTGCACCTGGCTGGCGGCCGTACGGGCGCCGATCGAGCCCCAGCTAACGGTGTCGGCGATGTACTGCGGCGTGATCGGGTCGAGGAATTCGCACCCGACCGGCAGCCCGAGTTCGAGGATGTCCAGCAGCAGCTTGCGGGCGGCCCGCAGCCCGGCGTTGACGTTGAAGCTGTTGTCCAACCCCGGGTCGTTGATCAGGCCCTTCCACCCGACGGTGCTGCGCGGCTTCTCGAAGTACACCCGCATCACGACCAGCAGCCGATCCGAGAGCGTCGCGGCGTGCGCGGCCAGCCGCTTGGCGTAGTCGAGGGCGGCGACCGGGTCGTGTACCGAGCACGGCCCGACGACGACCAGCAGCCGGTCGTCCGCTCCGTTCAGCACGGAGGTGACCGCTTCGCGGCCGGACAGCACGATCTTGGCGGCGTCATCGCCGAGTGGGAGTTCGTCACGCAGCAGTGCCGGGGACACCAACGGGCGGATCCGCTCGATGCGTTGATCGCGTACCCGGGTGCCTGGTAGGTCCTGCGTCGGGGTGGTCACGTGTGGTCCTCTCTGGCGTGCCACCTCACCGAGAGCCGGCTCGCCGCGACGGGCAAAGCAACGCACAGGGGCGAACCCTGTGCCTGCCGGCTCTGGATGGTTGTGGTCAGCGCGCGTGGTGGCTGCCGGACCCATCCAGGGCCGGCCTGCTAAACCACGTATACCGCTGCACGTTCCGTAGCTTACCGTCTACCGGCGCGAGCGGTGTGCGCGGGCGCTCGCATACAGACATACCGCCGCCGCGGTCGCGAGGTTCAGGCTCTCGGCCGCGCCGTAGATCGGGATGCGTACCCGCTGGTCGGCCAGCGCCGCCACCTCGTCCGGCAGCCCCCACGCCTCGTTGCCGAACAGCCATGCCGTCGGCCCAGCCAGTCCGCCCGCGTCGGCCAGCTCGTCCAGGTCGGCTTCGCCGGCACCGTCCGCGGCCAGGACCTGCAGACCGCGTTGCTTGAGCGCGTTTATCGCCTCGGCCGCGCTTACGTCCCGCGCGATTCGTACGTGAAACAGGCTGCCGGCCGAGGCGCGCACGGCCTTGCCGTTGTACGGATCGACGGACTCGCCGGCCAGAATCACCGCGTCGGCACCGGCGGCGTCCGAGCACCGCAGTACGGTGCCGGCATTGCCGGGGTCGCGGACGTCGGCCAGCACGGTCACCAGCCGCGGCGTCCCGGCCAGGGCCTCGGGCAACGGTCTGTCCACTGTGGAGCAAATGGCGACCAGGCCCTGCGGGTGCGTGGTTTCGGTCAGCGTCGCCAGCGCCTTGTCGGTGAGTACGGAGACCGGCGCCGCGCTGGCGGCGATCAGGTCGGCGTGCCGCTGGGCCGCCGCCTGGTTGTGGAACAGAGCGGTCACCATGCCGGCGGCCAGCGCCTCGCGTACCGCTTGTGGTCCTTCGACCAGGAACGCCCCGGCCTGTTCGCGGTCCCGTCGGCGCAACAACCGGCGCGCAGCAACGACCCGAGGCGTCCGTTCGGTGAACAGCTCGGAAGCCTCGGGTCGGTGGGCACTCATCTATCGGACCGGGCCGGTCCGTACGCCGGAATCAGGCTGCCGCGGCGTCGCCGGTACCGGTGGCGGGCAGGGCTGCCCGGGCGGTCTCGACCAGCGCGGCGAACGCGGTCGGGTCGGTGACGGCCAGGTCGGCCAGGATCTTGCGGTCCACCTCGACGCCGGCGGCCTTCAGACCCTGGATGAACCGGTTGTAGGTCATGTCATTGGCACGGGTGGCCGCGTTGATACGGGTGATCCACAGCCGACGGAAGTCGCCCTTGCGGGCGCGACGGTCACGGTAGGAGTAGGTGGCCGAATGCAGCACCTGCTCCTTGGCCTTGCGGTAAAGCCGGGAGCGCTGGCCACGGTAGCCGCTGGCGGCTTCGAGGGTCGTACGGCGCTTCTTCTGGGCGTTGACTGCCCGCTTGACGCGTGCCACGGGTGCACCTGTTTCGCTATCGGCGCCGGCGGGGGCCGGCGGGGGTTGTCACTTGGTCTGGGTCCGGCCGGGGCCGGTCGGCGCTTAGCGGCCGAGGAGCTTGCGCACCCGCTTGGTGTCGGGCTCGGCAACCTCAACCCGACCGGTCAGCCGGCGGGTCTGGCGGGAGCTCATGCGCTCCAGCTTGTGGCGCATCTTGGTGCGCTGGTGGGTCAGCTTGCCCGACCCCGTCACCTTGATCCGCTTCTTGGTGCCGCTGTGCGTCTTGTTCTTGGGCATTCTTCACTCTCTGGTCGACATACGAAATTCACCGGTGGCCGGCCCGAACCACTTGTGTCTGAACTACGTCAGGCGCGTACTTTGGGCGCTTTACTGCCGGCGGCCCGGTGTGGTGCCACCACCATGATCATGTTGCGACCGTCCTGCTTGGGCGCGGACTCGACGAAACCAAGCTCGTCGATGTCCTCGGCCAGCCGCTGCAGCAGCCGGAAGCCCAACTCGGGCCGGGACTGCTCACGGCCACGGAACATGATCGTGATCTTGACCTTGTCCCCCGCCTTGAGGAACCGCTCGACGTGGCCTTTCTTGGTGGCGTAGTCGTGTGGGTCGATCTTGGGGCGGAGCTTCATTTCCTTGATGACCGTCAGGCTCTGGTTACGGCGTGCTTCACGTGCCTTCTGGGCACTTTCGTACTTGAACTTGCCGTAATCCATGAGCTTGGCTACCGGCGGCCGGGCCATTGGGGCCACCTCGACGAGGTCGAGGTCCGCCTCCCGGGCCAGGCGTAGTGCATCGTCGATACGGACGATGCCCACCTGCTCACCCTCGGGTCCGACCAACCGGACCTCGGGCACGCGAATACGGTCATTGATGCGGGGTTCGACGCTGATGGGGCCTCCTCGGGCAACGGTTGAGTCGAGCATCGGGCTTGTTCGTCAGGAAACGAAAAAGCCCTGCGATTATGTGCTCGCAGGGCCCGACTCGACCGGTCTGCGTCGACGCCGAAGCGAACGACAAACACCCCGC
>JBEDUI010000284.1:0-15414 GCA_040414495.1 Mycobacteriales bacterium | reverse complement strand
GTAATTCCCGCTGACCCCGATCGGGGCCGGGTCCACCACCTGCGCCAGCGGCTGACCGGAATACGTGTACGGCCCGAGCAGCAACGCGATCGTGGCCGAATCCATCGCCTGCCACACCACCTGGCTGTAATACAGCTGGTCGTCGGCGAGTTTGCGCAGCAGCGCCCGTACCGCCGCCCGCCGCTGGAACGTCATCGCCTGCTGGTATCCGGCGCCGCCGGAGGCCACCACGACCGGAATTGGCACCTGCAGCAGGGAACCCTGATAATCCAGGGTCAGCGTCACCACGCCGCTCACCTGCGCATTCGTACTGGTCGGGCTCAGCTGCAACGCGGCGATATCCGACAGGCGTACCGGCGGGTCGATCGCGACCGCGAACGGATCGCCGGTGGCGGCGGGCCCAGCGGTGGTCACCTGCACCGGCGCGGTCTGATCGGCGTAGGTCAATTGCGTTCCACCACAGGGGAATGATGCGGCGACAGCACGCACCAGGACGTCGTCGGGCACTTCGAGGGCGTCACCATCCCGGGTGATGATGTCCCGGCCGAGAATTCGCCGCAGGTTTTGAATTTGTTGGGTCAGTAGCGCAGTTTGGTCGGCCGACACGACCGGTGCCGGTCCGCTTGTGGGCAACACTTCCTGCCCGATCACGGGTGTGTAGGTTCCGTCGGTCGCCTGCGCGACCCCGCGCAGCACGGTGAGTACGGCCTGCGCGTCCGGGTGGATTTCGACCACGCTGAGCGCATCTGGATCCAATAACGTACGGGTTTCCGAATCCAGCGCGGCGGCCTGCAAAGCGGCGCGATAACGCCGAACGATGATGTCGCCCGGACCGTCACCGCCATCGACACCGTCCGCGAGGAAATCAATGGATTTCATCGGTACGAACAGGCACGGCTCGAACCGGTGCAGCCCGACGCTGGTGCGGTAAATCTGCACCACCTCGTAATACTGCACGGTCAAGGCGTGCATGTGATTGAAGTTGGCGACCAGCCGGGTGCTGATGTTTTCGTGCTCGGCCTGGGACAATTCCTGCACCACGGAGGCGTACATGTTCCGGGCCGAACTGGCGGCCTGATGCGTGGCGTCGGAGACGTTCTGCGTCATCGCGGCGGCGATGCTGCGGACACCGGAAGTGCCGGTGAGGGTGGTGGATTCGCCCGACGCGCTGCCGTAGCTTCCGCTGCCGCCCAGGGTCAGCGGGCCGACACTGAGCCCGCCACCGCCGCCCGCATTTGCCTGCTGCGATTTCGACGTGCTCTGCGAAAATCCGTTCTGCGCCTCGCTGGCGACCGCGTTCTGCACCTCGCTCATGGCGCGTTTCTCGGTGGTGTCGCCGATCAATTGCTCGGTCTGGCCGCCTTGATCCATTTGGCTGGCCGATTGTTGGCGGGACCAGTCGATCATCGCCACCCGGGTGCTTTCGCCAGGCGCCAACGCGAGGCTGTGCAGCAATTGGCCGAGCGCAACCCCTTGGGAATACCAGGATTGGGCAAAGGTAAGGCGGGCGCCGCGTACCGGCCGGGTGAAGCCAGGACCGCTGACCGCGGTGACCGGGTCGAGCGGTCCGGCGTCCTCCAATGCGGTCCGGGTGCCGCCGGTCGGGTCGTCGATATCGGCCAGAACGAATGTGGAGTAGTACGCGCGTTCGGTGGGGTAGCGGCCGCTCATCGGCAACAGGTCGCCCGGGGTGCCGTCGGCGTCGACTGGCTTGGCATCCACCGCCTCGGCCAGGATCGCCTGCGCCGCAAGGTAAGGCGGCCACAATGCAAGGTCGCGGATGCTCCGTACGTCGAGGCCTTCTTTGAGCGCACCATTGGTGTCGGCGGCGGAGACCTGGCGCAGCGTGCCGACATCGAGGTCGGGTGCGTCGGCCAGCGCCGCGGTTTGCGGTGCGGTGAACAGGTCGCCGGGCAATTCGCCGACCCGCGATTCTGCGGTTTCGGCGTCGGTGGCGGCGTTGACGATGAGGTCGGCGGCGCCGAATGCCGACGAGCGGGCCAGGTCGAATACGGTGCCGATACCCAGATTCGACAGCGCCGCGACGGCGCCCGGCCCTACGCCCAGCAATACGTCCGGCGTAGCGCGCAACACCTCACCTAACTCGAGGGTCGTTGAATTACTGCGCAGATAATTCTGATACCCCATTCCGGGCTCCCCCCTGCGCGCGACGCGATCGTCGCGATTCTCCGGAATTCTGTCCTACGGAGATGGCGCGGCACAGGAATTTCCCACTATTGCGTGGGGTAACTCGGCATGGGGAATCCGGCAAAAGTCGGGTATCAGTGACAGATCTGCCAAAAGATTACTGAGCCGCGCCTCGCACGGTCGCCTGCTGCTGCGCGGTCAGCGCCAGTCGCATTGTCTCGAAGGTGTGGCTCTGCGGCGCGGCCGTCGCGGTCCGGTTACGAACGTCGTTGATCAAATCGGGGTAGTAACTCAGCTCCACATCCGAGGAATCGACGTACTCCGTACTGTTCTGATCGACGACGAACAGGTGGTCCCGACCGTCGCGACCGGCGATATCGACGTACTTACGCATTTCGATATAGCCCTCGGTCCCCAGCACGATCAACCGACCATCACCCCACGTCGGCAGCCCGGCCGGCGTGTACCAGTCGACCCGGATATAGCCCTGGGCATTGTCGCTACGCAGCAACACCTCGCCGAAATCCTGCAGTCCAGGCGTATCGGGGTTGCCGAAATTGCCGACCGTGCTGGCGACGACCTCCGCGGTGGTGGATTCGGTGAACCAGAGGAATTGGTCGATCTGGTGGGAGGCGATGTCGGTCAGCACACCGCCGTACCGCGATGCGTCGTAGAACCAGTCGGGCCGCCCGGGACCGCCGGCCAGGTGGGCGCGATCGCCGACGCGGTGTGGCCCGAGGCCGAGAGTCTGCACGACCTTGCCGATCCGTCCGGCCCGTACGAGCTGACCGGCTTTGGCGACGCTGCGAACCTCGAAGCGTTCAGAGAAGGTGACCGACCAGAATCGGCCGGTCTCAGCCACCGCCCGTTCAATCTCGGCGAGCTGCTCCAGAGTGGTGCAGCCCGGTTTGTCGGCGACGACGTCCTTGCCCGCCCGCAGCGCCTGGACGGCGATCGGTCCGCGGCGGTCGGGAACGGCGGCGGTGACGATCAGATCGACGTCCTCGCGGCTCAGCAGCTGCGCCGGATCGTCGTACACCTGAACATCCGGGTAGGTCTCGCGGACCTTAGCGGCAACGGCGGCCTGCGGGTCGTCGGTGGCCAGCCCGACCAGCTGCGCCCCGGCCTTGAGCAGCCCGGCGATCTGGCCGAAGACATGCGCATGGTCCAGGCCAACCGCGGCAAAGCGGACCGGCTGCGTTCCCGTCATCCTGGCCTCCGTACATCATGCATAATGCCGCTGATTCCGACAAAGTCACCGCGCAGACCCTATCAACGCCATACGTTCGTGATCGCGGCCGAATTAGGCACGAAAGATTCGGCGTACGGGATGTTCTGAGCGTTGGAGGTCCACAGTGGACAACCTCCAGCGCAGGTGTCCATCTACGCGACCGCCGATCGTCGTACACCATGAGACAACCCGAGCGGGAAGGACAGTGTGCGACATGGCGAACTACCTCATCCTTATTTACGGCGACGAGCAGCGCTGGGACACGATGAGTGCCGAGCGGATGCAGGAGATTGACGAGGGCCACCGGGTTTTCCGCGAGCGTGCCGGTGCGGCGATTCGTGCTTCGGGCCAGCTCGAGTCATCGAGCAGCGCGGCGACGCTGCGGGCTGGTGATGGTGAGAAGCCTCTGATCGTCGACGGCCCGTTCCTGGAGACCAAGGAGGTGGTGGGCGGTTTCTACGTCATCGAGGCGGCGGACCGCGACGAGGCGATCGCGCTCGCCTCTGCCCTGGCCGAGGTGCGGCACGACCACAGCGCGGTGCAGGTCCAGCCACTGGTCGATCACGGGTGAACGGGTAGCAACTGGCCCGTGTGCCCCGGGTCATGCCGGCTCAGGCCGCGTACCCGGGTAGCTCTCATCCATACTCGAGCGGTAGGCCGATCCCTGGCGGCTGGAGGTACGGATGTCGGGCATGCAATTCGGGATCTTCTCGGTCGGCGACGTAACGCCGGATCCGACCACCGGGCGTACCCCGACCGAGGCGGAGCGGATTCAGGCGACCGTCCAGATCGCGAAAAAGGCGGAGGAAGTAGGACTCGATGTATTCGCGACCGGCGAGCACCACAATCCACCGTTCACACCGTCTTCGCCAACGACGTTGCTCGGCTTCATCGCGGCCCAGACCGAACGGCTGATCCTCTCTACCTCCACCACCTTGATCACGACCAACGATCCGGTGAAGATCGCCGAGGATTTCTCCGTACTGCAGCATCTGTCCGGCGGGCGGGTGGATCTCATGCTCGGTCGGGGCAACACCGGACCGGTGTATCCCTGGTTCGGTCAGGACATCCGGGCGGCGGTTCCGCTGACCGTCGAGCACTACGACCTGTTGCGTCGACTGTGGCGCGAGCCGGTGGTGGACTGGGAGGGGAAATACCGCACGCCGCTGCAGGGGTTCACGTTGGCCCCGCAGCCATTGGACGGGGTGCCGCCATTCGTCTGGCACGGGTCGATCCGTACGCCGGAAATCGCCGAGCTGGCGGCGTTTTACGGCGACGGGTTTTTCGCCAACCACATCTTCTGGCCGGCCTCGCACACCCAGAAAATGGTCGAGCTTTATCGCACCCGGTTCGAGCATTACGGCCACGGCGGCCCCGATCAGGCGATCGTCGGGCTGGGTGGGCAGGTGTTCATGCGGCCGCGTAGCCAGGACGCGGTCGCTGAATTCCGCCCGTATTTCGACAACGCGCCGGTGTACGGGCACGGGCCGTCGCTGGAGGAGTTCACCGCGCAGACGCCGCTGACGGTCGGCTCACCGCAGGAGGTCATCGAACGGACCCTGCATTTCCGCGACTACGTCGGCGATTATCAACGGCAGCTGTTTCTCATCGACCACGCCGGGCTGCCGCTGAAGACCGTGCTCGAACAGCTCGACCTGCTCGGCGAGGAGGTAGTTCCCGTGCTGCGTAAGGAATTCCAGGTCGGGCGCGGCGAGGATGTGCCGGCCGCGCCGACGCACGAAACGCTGCTGGCCGCTCGGCAGGAGGCTCAAAAGTGACCACGCTGGCGGTTATCAGCGGCGGGCTGCGCGAGCCGTCCAGCAGCCGGCTGCTCGCCGATCAGATCAACACGGCGGTACGGGACAAGTTCACTCAGTCCGGCGTCCTGGTGACTTCATCCATTGTGGAATTACGGACGATCGGCCGGGCGATCATGGACGCGATGCTGACCGGATTCGCTTCAGCAGAACTGGAATCGGCGTTCGAGACCGTGGGTAGTGCCGATGGCGTCATCGCGGTGACGCCGGCGTTCAACGCCTCATTCAGTGGGCTTTTCAAATCGTTCTTCGACGTACTGCCGGAGGACACGCTCTCGGACATGCCGGTGATGATCGCGGCCACGGGCGGAACGGAACGACATTCGCTCGTGCTCGAACACGCGCTGCGGCCGATGTTTTCCTACCTGCACGCTGTTGTGTCGCCGACCGGTGTGTACGCCGCGACCGAGGATTTCGGCAACTCCTCGCAGCTGGCCGAGCGCATCGACCGCGGCGCCGCCGATTTCGTCCGGCTGATGCGCTCCTGCGGCTCCCGGGTAAGACGGAGCACATTCGATGAAGAGGTCAACGAGATGACCCGCCTGCTCACCCAGACCCAGGAAATCGAGGACTGAGCCCGCTCATCTGTCGAAATCGGATGCGCGCAAGCGGGCCGCATATATGGTTAGCGTTCATGCGCACAATCCGCTCGTTACTGCATCCTGATGACCTCGGTGAGCTTGTCCGGCGAGAGTACGAGATTCGGCCGCCGGTCACTGCCAAGCTGCTCCAACGCGGCTTCAACGACGCGTACCTGATCACCGATGGCGATGGGGATCGACGCGTACTTCGCGTTTACGCCAAGGATAAGTACTGGTTGGGTTCGGAAGCCGATGTGTGCTTCGAACTCGAATTGCTCGAATACTTAGCCGTGTCCGGCCTACCGGTGGCGAACCCGTACCCGCGACGGTCCGGTGAGTTGCTCGGCCGGCTGGACGCACCTGAAGGTCAGCGCAGCTACGCAGTCTTTACGTTTGCGCCCGGCCGGACGCTCGGCTCACAGCCTTTTGATGAAAGGCTCTGGCAGAGCGTAGGTCGGGAGATTGCGCGGATGCACTGCGCCATGGATACCTTCGAGTCGACGAAAAGCCGCTACCACTTGGATCTCGCGATTTTGATCGATATGCCGCTGGCCGCTATAAAGCCGTACGTCACGCCTGAGGAAGAGGACTTCTTCGCCGAACTGGGCGACGTCGCCCAGCAGCTGAAGGACGCTATCTGCCGGCATACCTGGGGTCCGGGTACGTACGGCCCGATTCACGCCGACGCCCACGACAGCAACATGCATGTGACGGCCGAGGGCACGTTCATGCTCTTCGACTTCGATCACTGCGGATTTGGTTGGCGCGCCTACGATTTGGCGACGTTCTATCGTCACCCCCGCGAAAGTGGTGAAGAGCAACAGAAGTGGACAGCGTTTCTCGCCGGGTACGAAGAGGTCCGCCCACTCACCGTCGCCGAGCGGGATTCGCTGCCGGTATTCAAGGCGTCTCGCGCATTGTGGGACGTCGGGGACTGGCTACGTGCGACGCAGTGGACCGGCGATGCATGGACGCTTGACGGACTCTGTCAGCGGACCCTCAAACGAGTCCGCCAGCCGCTCGCCGAGCCGGGGGAGTCCTGAGAACCAGCCAGCACCGGCGTGCGAGTCTTTGACGATGACTGAACGTTCGCCCGCCCGCGTTGGCGTTCTGCTAAGCGTGGCTGCACTGCTTACTGGGTGCGACACGCCCAGCACGAAGCCGCCGGCATCCGCGGATCGTAGCCAGACGGTCCGGACGAAGACGCCGACCGAGAGCTGCCGGGGCGGCGTGCAGATCACCGCCGGCCCAGTCGATGGCGCGCTGGGCCTGCGGGCGTTGGGGCTCGAACTGCGCAACTGCGGCACGGTCGCCTACCGGGTGCAGGGCTATCCGGTCATCCGCATGCTGGACGGGCAGCGCCGGCCACTCGATGTCACCGTCGGCAACGGATCCGAGCCGGTCAGCGCGCCGGACAGCTACGACGCGCCGCCCCGCCCCGTGTTGCTGCGGCCCGGCGAAACGGCGCAGGCGAGGGTGTTGTGGCGTAATACCGTCACCGGTTCGGCCACGACCGGTACGTACCTGCAGGTCGCGCCGGCCGCGGGCGAACCGGCGCAGCTCGTAGCCCCGTCCGGCGGGATCGATATCGGTACGACCGGCCGGCTGGCGGTGAACGCCTGGCGTGCGAGCCGGGATTAATGCGCCCACACGGACGGCTCGTGAGACGATCGACCGCATGGCCCTGCTGCAGCAACTGCCCGCATTTCTTGGTGCCGTATTCCTCATCGCGTCGATTCCCGGTCCGGCGATAGCGCTGCTGATCCGCCGTTGTGCCGTCGGCGGATTCCGCTCCGGCGTGCCGGTCGTGCTTGGCCTGGAAACGGGCATCTACCTGTGGATCATCGCGGCCGGGGCCGGAGTTGCCGCGCTGGTGGCCGCGTCGCATATTGCGTTCACGGTGCTGCGGGTGGCCGGTGCGCTCGTGCTGGCGGTGCTCGGTATTCAGGCGCTACGGGCCGCGCGGCGCGGGGATTGTGAGCCGCTCACCCAAGCGACGCGACTGGTGCCGCGGGGCCGAGGCGGTGGCTACGCGATCGGCCTGCTCACCAATCTGGCTAATCCGAAGGCCGCGGTGTTCGCATTCGCGTTTTATCCGCAATTCATCCCGCACGGATATCCGGTGCTGCCGACCGCGGCCATCCTCGGGTTGCTGCAGATCACCGTAGAAACGGCGTTGTACCTGGGATTCGCCGCACTGATCGGCCGGGCGCGCCAGTGGTTCAGTCGGGCCCGGGTCCGCCGTCTATTGGACACATTGTGCGGGACTGTCCTCATCGGACTGGGCATTCGCGTGGCGGCTGAGTCCCAATAGGATGAACGTTGCGGAGCGCTCCTGGTGCACTTAACTATTCCAGTGCGGCTCTCGCCCGGTTGAGGAGTTGGTCCAGAACGCCGCGCGGGAAGGCGGGTTGGTACGGGCTCTGGGCGAGAATTTGCTCGAAGCAATCCAGCGCGGCGGAGATCATCGCCAGTACATCGGCCGGCTTGGGCTTGGCCGGGATGGCTGGAATGAGGTCCGCCAGCTCGTCCTGTTCGGACGGTCGCGAATGGACACAGGTACCGGTCGCCAGATCGCGGATCACCATTGCGGCATCCAGACACCGCCCATACAGGCCGAGCGCCAATTGGGTGGCCAGGAGTCGCTCACCGCGGGCCGACCGACCAATGGCCATCACCGTGTCAAAGACAACCTGAGAGGCAATGCTGTCGAGCGTCGAGCCGTCGATGCTGTTCGCGGCTGGGCGAAGATCGGCCAGCATGGCGAGGTGCTCGGCCTCCCGGTGTTCCTCGACCACCGTCACGTCGATCTTGCGGCCGTCACCCAACAGCAACGAGGTGCCGACCGCGGTCGGCCGGGGGAATCCCGGCGATCGCGCCGCGATCTCGCCCAGGTCGGGGAACCAGTCCAATCCGGGCCAGAAATCCGCTGTCCGGCCCTGGGGCACCACGACCATGGCGTCCAGATCGCTCCATTCGTCGACCGCATCGGCCGTCACCGAACCCACCGCACGGACCGAGATCGCGCCCCGCGTCCGAGCCGCGGCCTGGATCTGGGCGAGCACAATCGTCTGCCACATATGCCGGCGCTACAACGGACCGAGGTGCGCCATCGGGGGACCCTCGCTTTCGGCTCGGCTGTGGGCCCGATCATCGTAAAGAGCCGATCCCGGTCCAGCGACTGGTTAAAACTCCGGACCGTCGTATTCTGCCCCCATGGAAATGTGGGAATTCAGCGGCGAGCTGTGGTACTGGCGGGGTCCGGCCCCGTATTACTTCATCACCGTGCCCGAGGATGTGTGCGTCGACCTCCGTCTCATCGCGAATTCGGTGAGCTACGGCTGGGGGATGATTCCGGTCCACGCGCAGCTCGGCGAACGTGAATGGCCGACCTCGTTGTTTCCCAAAGACGGACGGTACGTGCTGCCGGTTCGCGACAGCGTGCGTAAGCCCGCGGCGCTGGACGACGGCGATGTCGCGACCGTCCAACTGTCCATCCGCTCCCGAGCCTGACACGATGTCCGGTATGAGTCTGCAAGACCGGCTGCACGCCGGCGAACTCGTCGACGTGAGCGCAGAAGGGCGCGACCGAGAAGTGCCAGCCGAGCTGATTTCGGAATTGCTCGTTCGGTCGCCCGACGACGACGCGTGGAACCTACCGCTGCTGCTCACCGGCGCCCGCATCACCGGAACGCTCGACCTGGAGTCGGCTACGTTGACCCGGCCGGTCGTATTCAGTCGGTGCTCATTCGACGAAATGGTCGTATTGGCCGAATGCCAGGCATTGTCGATGAGGTTCGCCGATTGCGACTTGCCGAGCTTGGTGGCCGAGGATTTGGTGACCAGAGGCGATCTGGAGTTGACCGACAGCCGGATAGCCGCCGGAGTATCGGTACGCGGTGCCCACATCGGCGGGATGCTTTCCTTGAACGGATCGACAATACAGCCGGACGACGGAATTGCCGTGCAGGCGAGTCGGGTTACAGTCGGTGCTGATCTCTCGTGCGCTATGGGGTTTGCCGCGTACGGCGAGCTGCGGCTCTACAGTGCGCGTATTTCCGGCGGCCTGACTCTGGATGAGGCCACGATCCGACATTCCGAAGGGCCGGCAATCGGAGCCGATACGCTTCACGTCGGCGGGCACGCGGCATTCGAAAAGGCGCGGATAGAAGGAGAGACCCGACTGGTCGGTGCGCGCATCGGCGACCTGGATATTTCCGCCGCCTCATTCAGTAATCCCGGAAACCAAGCTGTTACGGCGAGTGGCCTGGTTGTCGACGGCTCTCTGCTTGGCCGGGAAAAGCTGCGGATCAATGGAGAACTGGAGCTTACCGGTGCGCGTATCGGCGGCAGCCTCGATCTTGAGGGTGCCATTATCGAGAATGAAGGCGGCGCCGCGATTTCTGCCGACCGCATCAATATCGGCACCAACGCGCATCTACGGTACGGGTTCCGGGCCCGTGGGCTGATTCAACTCGGTGGCGCCCGAATTGGCGGCCAGCTCGACCTGGCCGGCGCTACGCTGAGCGGCGATCCGGCGATCACTGCGTACTCGGCGGTCGTCGAGGGCAATGTGCTGTGCGACAACGGATTTCGAGCCGAAGGCAGCCTGTCGTTCATGGCGGCGCGAATTGGCGGCGAGCTGGAGATCAGCGATTGCGAATTGCGTAACCAGAAGGGCTTCGCGCTCAGTCTCCGACAGGTCAGGGTCGCAGGACCGGCGACCGTTGCCGGGCGGGTTTTTGAAGGCGGTATCGACCTGGGCGACGCGCGGGTCGGTTCCTGGTGTGACGACGAGTCGGTGTGGCCCGATGGCGTGTACGTCAACGGTTTTCAGTACGGTGCGATCGAAGGAATGAGCGTCGAGAAACGACTCGACTGGTTGCGTCGGGCTGTGGGTGGGTACGCCCCGCAGCCGTACCACCAACTCGCGACCGTACTGCGCAATCACGGTCAGGACGGTGATGCGCGACGGGTAGCGATCGCCGGTGAATGGCGACGCCGATCCGCGCGCAGCGGGCCGCTCGGCTGGTTGCAAATCGCGTGGAGCGTCTTTCTGCGTGGCTCAGTCGGGTACGGATATCGGCCCTGGCTCGTTCTGGCCCCGTGGACGGTTCTGCTGATTGTCGGCTCGTTCATTTTCGATCACGCGCACCGACATGGAACGTTGTTGCCGGCGCACGCCGCTGGCAGACAGCCGGAATTCCAATCGGTACGATATACGCTCGATCTGCTGCTGCCTGTGGCCAACCTGGAATTGCGCGGCGCCTTCGTCGCCACGTCGACGACCGCGTGGCTCACGACAGGATTCATGTTGGCCGGCTGGCTGCTCGCACTCACCCTGGTCGCCGCGCTGACCGGCGTATTCAAACACTGACCGCTATATCGGCAAAAAACGCCTCCTATCGGGTGCCTGCTGTCGCAAATTGAGACGCGCACAGTGGCGCGAACACGATCTCCTTGAAGATCTCAGCTTCGGCCGGCGGACGGGAGCATCCGGATGGCGCAGCAGACCGATGGGGCCGTGCCGAGCAGTGCACGGCAATTGCGGATTCCGGCGGCGCTGGCGCTGGCCGACCTCGCCGCGATCTTCGACGATCTTCAGTTCGTACTGCAATGCTGTGAGCGTCTGATTGCCGAACTCGGCCGCAAGGAGCGGGACGAAGTGCTCACCGAGTCGCTCTGGGTTGCCGCGCTGAGCGCGTACATGCGCTGCTTCCACGCCGGCGAGCGCGGGATGAGCCTCACCGAGGACGACCTGACCTCCACCCAACTCAAGGGCAAGGTGCTCGAATGGCACCGACTGCTCAAGAAATTACGGGATTTCTACGTGGAGGGCGCGGCCAATCCGCGCGAGATGTTCTCGGCCGGTGTGGCGCAGTCCGCTGACGGCGCGGCGCAAGGGATTGTCATCACCTCGGTGCCGCAGCCGCACCTCGATGAAGCCACTGTGCAGCAGACCGGCCGGTTAGCCTTCGAACTGAGCCGACTCGTCGACGAACGGATCAAAGACCAGCAACAGAAGGTTTTCCAGGCCGCGGAGAAGATGTCGGTCGCCTCGCTCAACCAGCTACCGACCATCGCGGTTACCTCACCCGAATAACTACGCCAGATTGTGTCGGCGGCCAGCGCGGTTCGGCGGGTCTATCGCGCGTTCGGTGCGACTGGTTTCGTGCGCCGTGACGTGCTGTGGCTTGAGATGCGAGGCTGCGTCCGATCGTAACGACAGGTTATGCGATGTGTTTAATTTCGTCCATGGCCGGCGACGCTCACGATGGCGTTCGCTCGGGTTGCTGGTAGCCAAAACGCGAATACGCCTGGCATTTATGGTGTAACCGCCGTCGATGTCGCAGTCGCGTCGTGAAAGTGCCGGTCCGGGCGGCCGATATTGATTCGTGCGTGAGGTCGGCTCGGCGTGGATCGCTTACGTGTCGCGGATTGTGACGTGTGGTGCCCGGCGGCAATTCTTTTTTCGGCGGCTCCTCGGCTCGCTGCGCGGGTCTAGCCGACTAGCACCCGCAATCCGCCGTGCCGACGGCTGGCGTTGTGTTGTCGCGGACCTGCTGGGATCGCTTGTGTGGCGCGGATTATGACGATTAGGTGACCGGAAGTAATTCTTTTGTTGGGGTCGTTCTGGGGCCCGGTTTTGTCGGTGGGTGGTTCTAGAGTTTGTGACATGAGCAGCACGACGACGGTTGGCCCGGTTCCCGTGGTGGATCTGGTCGGGTTGTTGCGTGCTGTCGTGGAGGGGTTGGTCGAGGGGGAGTTTTGGCGGTTGTCGGGTCAGGAGTCGGCTGATTCTCTGGAGGAGATGGAGTTGGCGTTTCGGCTGTTGGAGTTCGCTCGGTGTCGGGAGTTGGCGGATTTTCATGCCCGGGATATCGCCGGGCAAGAAGCCGGACTATCCACCGAGGCATTCCTGCAGGCCCGACTACGACTCTCTCCGGCAGAAGCCAAAGCCCGAGTTCGCTCGGCTCACGAATTGGTCGGCGCGGTGAGCGTCTCGGGTGAGCTCGTGGAGCCGGAATTGCCGGCCACTGCGGGTGCCGCCCTCTCGACAGAGCACGTCCGGGCGATCGGCCAAGCCATGAAGAAACTCCCACCAGCAGTAGGTGTGCGCGAGCGGGCCGAGGCCGAGGAATTCCTCGCCGAACGATCCCGCGACATGGACCCCAACCGTATTCGCGTACTGGCCAAACGGTTGCATGCCGTGTTGGATCCCGACGGCACCCTGGATGAAGACAAGCCGGAACGCCGCGAACTGATCTTCCGGCCCGACGTCGGCGGCGAAAAGCCCCAAGTCACGGTGACCATCGCGCTGGATGACCTACGCGGCAAGCGCTCTGACGACACATCGTTGCCGCGCCCTGGCGCCGGAACAGTCGGCACCGGAGCTGCGATTACCGCCGAAGCCGCCCGCCGCATCGCTTGCGACGCGGCGGTTATTCCGATCGTGCTCGGATCTCAAAGTGAGCCGTTGGATATCGGCCGGGCTACCCGGACCATCCCGACCGGAATTCGCCGCGCGGTCGTTGCCCGCGATATCGGCTGCGTACATCCCGGCTGCACAGCCCCCGCCGCCTGGTGTCAGACACATCACGTCAAACACTGGGCCAACGGCGGATCAACGTCGCTCAACAATCTCGCCATGTTATGCCACCACCATCACTGGGTCGTGCACCACGAGGGCTGGCACATCGTCTTTCTCAAGGGAATTCCGCACGTCATCCCACCCCCGATCATCGACCCGCGGCGACGCCCGCGACGTAACACTATGCACGACCAACCAGGACTCCCCAGCGGATAACCGGCACCGACGGAGAGCGCGCTGGCCTGCGGCTGCGCAGTGTCGAATTTGCCTTGTCCGCCGATCATTTCGGTCCGGGGTAGCTGCAACACGCCTCGGCCGGGCCGGGTCTGTACCAGCGCACTGCCAGGACGAGACCCAGGATCGGCGGGCGAACCCGACCTCAAGCGGATCGACGGTCAAGCACTGCCCAATAACCGCTTCCGCATATTGTCGGCGCCGGCTGATAGACCGCTGGCGTGATTACTGGAATGCGCTTTGGTGTGAGTTTGCCGAATGAAGGAGATCCCCGCAGGCTGGTGGCGCTTGCGGTGGACCTCGAGCGAGCGGGCTGGGATGGCTTCTTCTTGTGGGATCACGTGCAGATATCGGCCGCCATGCATCTGGACGTCGTCGATCCGTGGACCGTTCTGGGCGCGATCGCGACGGTGACTGAGCGGATCGTGCTCGGAACGATGGTGACGCCGGTGGCTCGTCGGCGGCCGTGGAAGCTTGCCCGCGAGATCACCACGCTCGACCACCTCTCGGGTGGTCGGGTGATCGTCGGTGTCGGACTGGGCTGGCCGCCCGATGACGAGTTCGGGGCCTTTGGCGAGGCGACGTCGTCTCGGCGGCACGCGGAAATGCTCGACGAGGCACTTCCGCTGCTGGACTTATTCCTACGTGGTGAGCGGGTTGACCACGATGGCGAGTATTACCAGGTCCATGCGCACCTCGCGCCCGCCGCAGTGCAGTCACCGCGCCCGCCGATATGGGTCGGCACCCATCTGACTAATCCTCGCGGCATCGAGCGGGCCCGCAGATGGGACGGCATCAACCCGCAGGTCTGGCCAGCTGTGACGCCCGAGCAGATCGCATCGTTGGTGGCGACGCTCGATCGGGGACCGGGCTACGACGTCGTGGTAGGCATCGGCCCGGACGCCGCTGTCGCCGATCTCGCCGCAGCCGGTGCAACCTGGGGCATCGCTGGCATGCTGAGCGCGGAGGAGACGTTCGAACAGGTCCGTGCCCGTTTGCTCGCCGGACCACCTCGATGAGATGACCCGCAAACCGTTACTGAATGCGGCCCGTTTCAGGACAGAATGTTCGCAGCGCGGTGATGGCGGCGCGTGGGTCGGCATCGGGTGACGGGTTCATCCAGGCGTATGACGCGTTGGGAAAGCGGCCTCGATACAGGCTGGCGTAGGCGAGCAGGACGTCGCGTACATTCTGCTCGGGCGTGACGTCCTCGCCAATGAGCAGCCGCGCATCGTAGGACAAGGCGATCCGGTCGGCGATCCACTCCGGGACATCATCAGCGGACCTGGGTTGGGCCTGTGCGGCGGTGAGGAGACGCTCGGCAAAGGCAGCGTCGCCATGCCGGCGGGCACGGGCCTCGAAAAGAGTCCAGTACCTGCCAAGCGAGCCTGCCCGCTCACCCCAGCGCTCGGTGGCGATCTCGGCGATTGCCGTCGCGGCGCGGCGGATAGCGATCCAGGTGCTGGTGCGGTCGTCGTTGACCAGGCTTTCAGCGGCGGTGAGATGCGCTCGTGCGGCGCCGAGCCAGGTCTCGATGCGGCGGTCGACGACCGCGGGCGCGAAGCGCCACCGCGCCGACAGATCCACAAGCGCAGCCGCGGCTCCGCCCACGTCGCGGTGCGCCTGCCCGCCATATATTTTGTCAATGCCGTGCAGCCAGCGGGCATCGTCCATCCGCGCCAGAATGTCGCCGGGATCGCGTACCTCGGCCTCGTCGAAGGTGAGCCGGCCGGCGTCGATCGACGTGTAAACGCCGCTGGTGCCCCACAGCGCGCTCAGCTCGTACGCGTTCCGATCGATATCGGCGGCCAC
>JBEDUI010000283.1:0-31378 GCA_040414495.1 Mycobacteriales bacterium | reverse complement strand
GCACCGATGCGGCGGCCTCACGGGCGGAGACGCTGTTCCGCACGCTGACCGACGAGATCGTGCACCTGCAGCCGGAAGAGGCCGAGCTGGCCAAGCTCTTCACCAACACCTGGCGCTACATCAAGTTTGCCGCGGCCAACCAGTTCTGGATGATGGCCAACGACTACGGCCTGGACTTCTCCCGGATCCGGCACGCGATCAGCTACCACTACCCGCGAGCCGCGGACATGCCGGGGCCTGGGTTTGCCGCGGGGCCGTGCCTGTTCAAGGACACGATGCAGCTGGCCGCATTCAACGACAATCAGTTCTTTCTCGGTCATTCGGCCATGTTGGTCAACGAGGGTTTGCCGCTGTATGTCGTCAGCCAGCTGGAACGGCGTTTTCCGCTGACCGACATGACGGTTGGCATTCTGGGCATGGCGTTCAAGGCCGGTTCGGACGATATCCGGGAAAGTCTGTCGTACAAGCTGAAGCGGCTGCTGGCATTCCGCAGCAAGCGCGTGTTGTGCACCGACCCCTACGTCACGGTCGACCCGGAACTGGTGCCGCTGGAGCAGGTGGTGGAGCAATCCGATCTGCTCATCGTCGCCGCGCCGCACAAGGAGTATCACGACCTGCAACTGGACAAGCCGGTTGCGGATGTCTGGAATGTTTTGGGCGACGGGGTGCTGATATGAGCCGCGGCGCACGGCGAATGAGGGGCAGCGGTGGTTGCTGAGCCGCAGATCAGCATCGTCATCCCGGCCTACAACGAGGGCGATGCGATCGCCCCGTGTCTGGACCGTATCTTCGCCGCGATGAAATCGCCGTGCGAGGTGGCGGTCGTGGTGGACAGCCCGGATGACACCACCGTCCCGGTGTTGGAGAAGTACGCCCAGGCCGAGCCGCGGTTGCGCACGCTGCTCAACACCTACGGCCGCGGCCCGGCCAACGCGATCCGGTTCGGCATCGAGCATGCCGAGGGCGTGGTCGTGGTGGTCACGATGGCCGACGGCTCGGACGACCCGCAGCAGATCGAGTCGCTGGCCCGGCTGGTGGAGCGTGGTGTCGTGGTGGCGGCCGCATCCCGGTACGCCCCCGGCGGCCAGCAGGTCGGCGGTCCGTGGCTGAAGGGCATGCTCTCGCGCACCGCGGGCCGCAGCCTGTACCTGTTGGCCCGGATCGGCACCCGGGACGCGACGAATTCGTACAAGGCGTACGACCGCGGTTTCGTCCGCTCGGTCGGTATTGACAGCCGGCACGGTTTCGAAATCGGCCTGGAGCTGACCGCGAAGGCCCGTCGGCTGCGGTTGCCGGTCGCCGAAATCCCCACGATCTGGCTGGACCGGGACGCCGGAATTTCGAACTTCAAGGTGTGGGCCTGGATCCCGAAATATCTGCACTGGTACCTGTTCGCGTTCGGTCCGCGTACCGATATCGACGGACTGCGTGCACTGGCAGCACAAAAGAAAGGATGACGATGGCGAAGGTGCTGGTCAGCGGATCGGCGGGATTCATCGGCGGTTACGTTGTCGAGGAGTTGCTGCGGCGTGGTTACGACGTGGTCGGAATCGACAACTTCTCCAAGTACGGCAAGGTCCGCAAGTCCTATGACGACCATCCGCGATATCGCCTGGTAGAAGGGGATGCGCGCGATGTCGACCTGCTGAGCGAATTGCTCACCGACTGCGATCATTTCATCGCCGGCGCGGCGATGATCGGCGGTATTTCGTATTTCCACGCCTTCGCCTACGACCTGCTGGCCACCAACGAGCGCATCATGGCCGCGCAGGGCGATGCGGCGATCAAGGCGCATCGGACCGGCACGTTGAAAAAGGTCACCTACCTGTCGAGTTCGATGGTGTTCGAGTCGACCGACCATTGGCCCTCGGTCGAGGGCGATGAGCGCAAGGTGCCGCCGCCGCTGTCCTCGTACGGTTTCCAGAAGCTCGCGGTCGAGTATTACGCCCGCGCCGCCTGGGACCAGTACGAACTGCCGTACACGATCGTGCGTCCGTTCAACTGCGTCGGGATCGGCGAGGGCCGGGCACTGTCCGATGTGGAGGTCACCTCGGGCAACGTCAAGCTGGCGATGAGCCACGTCGTGCCGGACCTGGTGCAGAAGATCGTCAAGGGCCAGGACCCGCTGCACATTCTCGGCGAGGGCAATCAGATCCGGCACTACACCTACGGTGGCGACCTGGCCGAGGGCATCGTGACCTGCATGGAGTCCTCGGCAGCCCGCAATGAGGATTTCAACATTTCGACCGCCGAATCGACCAGCGTGCGCGAATTGGCCGAGGTGATCTGGCGCAAGATCAAGGGAGACGCGCCACTGTCCATTGTGTCCGATCCGGCGTTCGAGTACGACGTGCAGAAGCGGGTTCCGTCGGTGCAGAAGGCGCGCGATGTGCTCGGCTTCGAATGCACCACGTCGTTGGAGACCATGCTGGATGAGGTCATCCCGTGGGTGAGCGAAGCGATCGCTGCCGGCCGAATGTGACAATGGTCGGGTGAGTGCATGTTGTGGACCGGGCGCGGGGCACGCGGACGCTGAGCTGGATCGGTCGCTTCCCTTCGACGTGCCCGAGCGTGATCCGCAGGCTGTCGGCCGGGGCATGGTGAGCATCCCGGCCGGCACGTTCTGGATGGGTGGCCCCGAGGAGGAGGCCTTCGCATCCGACGGCGAGGGGCCGGTGCGTGAGGTCAGTGTCTCCGGCTTTCGGATCGACCCCACCACGGTGACCAACCGGGCGTTCGCGACGTTCGTCCGCGAGACCGGCTATGTCACCGACGCCGAACGGTTCGGTTGGTCGTACGTCTTTTACGCGCTGGTGACCGACCGCGGTGCAGTCCGGGACGGCCACGTGCCGGGCGCGCCGTGGTGGCTGCCGGTCGACGGCGCCTACTGGAATGCCCCGTTCGGTCCGGGATCCTCGGTGGCGCAGCTACCGCAGCATCCGGTGGTGCACGTGTCCTGGCACGACGCGGCGGCGTATGCGGCCTGGGCCGGCAAACGGCTGCCGACCGAGGCAGAGTGGGAGCGGGCCGCGCGGGGCGGTTTGGAGCGGGCCCGGTATCCGTGGGGTGACGAGCTGACACCACGCGGCGCGGACCGGTGCAATATCTGGCAGGGCGAATTCCCGCGCCGCAGCACCAAACCGATCGGCGCTGTGCCGGTGAAATCCTTCCGCCCCAACGGTTTCGGGCTGTACAACACCTCGGGCAACGTCTGGGAATGGTGCGCGGACCGGTTCAGCGCGACCTGGCATGCGCAGGATCGGCCCGAGACCCGGATCGACCCGCGCGGGCCTTCGGAGGGGGACTCGCGCGTCACCCGGGGCGGCTCGTACCTGTGCCATTTCTCGTACTGCAACCGCTATCGGGTCGCGGCCCGGCTCGGCAACACCCCGGACAGCACCACCGGTCACACCGGATTTCGCTGCGCACTGTAAATCGGCCGCTGAGCCCGCTCGATCCTCATCGCGCGGTGGCGCCTGTGACTCTGCTCCAACCTGTGGAGCAGAGTCATAGCTGCTGGGATGGGACCCCTCGCAATCGGTCAGCTCGCGGCCGCCAGCGCCGGTGCCTTCCGGAAAGGGCAGCCGCCGTATTCGTAATGGGCCAGGTATTCCTCGCGAAAGTATTTCAACGACGAGGTGACCGGGCTCGTGGCGGCGTCGCCCAGCCCGCAGAACGAGCGGCCCAGAATGTTCTCGGACACATCGAGCAGGGTCTCCAGGTCCGCCGCGGTCGCCCCGCCGTGTTCGAGCCGGTCGTAGATCTGGACGAACCAGTACGTGCCCTCGCGGCACGGCGTGCATTTCCCGCACGATTCGTGGGCGTAGAACTCACTCCACCGGTGCACCGCGCGTACCACGCAGTCCGAATCGTCGAAGATCATCAGCGCGCCGGTGCCGAGAATGGAGCCGGCCTGCCGTACGGATTCGAAATCCAATGGCAGGTCGAGATGCTCGGCGGTGAACATCGGTGTCGATGAGCCGCCCGGCGTCCAGAATTTCAGTTCGTGGCCGGTCCGCATGCCGCCGGCCAGCTCAATCAGCTCGCGCAGGGTCGTGCCCATCGGCGCCTCGTACTGGCCGGGATGGGCCACCCGGCCGGAGAGCGAATAGATGCTGGTGCCGGGGGAGCCGGCCGGCCCGATCCGGGTCCACCACTCCGCGCCGGCCAGCACGATCGCCGGTACCGAGGCGATGGTGCCGACATTGTTGACCACAGTCGGGGCGCCGTAAATCCCGCTTTCGGCCGGAAATGGCGGGCGCAGCCGGGGCTGACCGCGGTACCCCTCCAACGAGTCCAACAGCGCGCTCTCCTCGCCACAGATATAGGCGCCGGCGCCGCTGTGCACGATAACGTCCAGGTCGAAACCCGATCCCACAACGTTTCGGCCGAGATATCCGGCCGCGTATGCCTCCCGTACCGCGTTCTCCAACCGCCGCCGGGCGTGCACGAATTCGCCGCGCACGTAGATAAACGCGGTCTGGGCGCGAATTGCGTAACAGGTGATCGCGATGCCCTCGATCAGGGCGTGCGGGTCGGCCATCATGAGCGGCGCGTCGCGGCAGGTGCCCGGCTCGCCCTCGTCCGCGTTGACCACCAGGTAATGCGGTTTATGGTCGTCTTTCCGAATCAGGCTCCATTTCAAGCCGGTCGGAAAACCGCCCCCGCCACGGCCGCGCAGGGTCGCGGCCTGGGCCAGCGCGATGATGTCGTCCGGCTTGCTGCGTAAGGCTTTGCGCAGCGCCTGGTAGCCCTCGGATTGTTCGTACGCAACCAGCGTCCAGGACGCCGGAACGTCCCATCGTTTCGTCAACACCGGGGTGAGGGGCACCATTACCTCCCGAGATCGGCGGATTTCCCGAGCCTAGCGCCGACTTTGTGAATTCGTTCGCAAACTGCCGAATACGGCCGCAGGGCCGCGATCGTCACCTGGACGAGGCGCTGTACGGCGGCCTTGGAGCGCAGGTCGGCCGCGGCGCCCAATGCGTGCAGGCAGAAATCGGTGAGTTCGCCGGCTGGGACATCGGTCCGAATATCGGCCGCGGCGATGACCTCGCGGATCAGCTCGCGTAGCTGCCGGTGGGCTCGGGCGACCTGCTCGTCGTGGTGCAGAAAGCGCACGAGTTCCGGTTCGTGGTGTCCGCGGGTTTCGTACACGATGACCGCGTACGCCTCCAGCACGCCGGTCAGGCGCTGGACGGGATCGTCGGCCCGGTCCCGGGCGCTGGCGAGCTGATCGAGATGGGCGGCGATCTGGCGCGCGTGCCAGGCGTGCAGGATCGCCTCGACGTCGGGGAAGTATTTGTACAGCGTGGCTCGCCCGATCCCGGTCTGCTCGGCGATCTGGGACATGGTCACGGCCCGCAGCCCATGGTGGAACACCAGCTGCGCGGTGGTGTCCAGGATCGCGTCCCTTACCCCGCGCCGGTGCGCCGCAATCGTCTCGTCCCACAGCTTCGGCACCGGATCACTGTACGCGATGAATTCCTACGAGACACAATTCATTGACCATAGACACTGTGTCTCGATAAATTACAGACGGAGGATCGGAGGAATCATGATCAGCACAGCAATTGTGGAAACCGAACGGCCGGTGCGGTACCTGGCTCAACTGGCCCGGCACGCCACCGCGATGTCCGGCGGCCACGGTCCGCACGCGGCCCTGGAAGTAGGCGTCGAGCAGTCCGATGAGCGCGCCGTGCTCCGGTTCGTGCACCTGGGCCAGTGTGTGATCGAGGCGGGCGAGCGGACGTTGTCGCTGCGGGTCGAGGCGGCCGAGGAATCGGCACTGCGCCGCATCCAGGACATCGTCGCCGCCGACCTGACCCGGTTCGGCCGCCGCGACCACGTGACCGTGACCTGGGAGAACGCCCCGGTCCCGTAGGGTTGGGCCATGACCGTTGAAGCGTTGGCGCGGGCGGCCCGGGACGCCGCCGCCGAGCTTGCCCCACTGACCCGTGCCACCAAGGACGCCGCGCTGCGGGCCATGGCCGACGCGTTGGTCGAGGCCACCGACACGATCCTGGCCGCGAACCAGGTCGACGTGGAGCGTGCTCAGGCCGACGGCATGGCCGGCTCGATGGTGGACCGGTTGACGCTCACCACCGAACGGGTGGCGGCCATGGCCGAGGGCCTGCGGGATGTGGCCGCGCTGCCCGACCCGGTCGGGGAAGTTGTGCGCGGATATACGTTGCCCAATGGCCTGCATGTCAGCCAGGTCCGGGTACCGCTCGGCGTGGTGGCGATCATCTACGAGGCCCGGCCGAACGTCACGGTCGACGCGGCCGGTCTCACTCTCAAGAGTGGAAATGCCGTACTGCTGCGCGGTTCGTCCTCGGCCCAGTCGTCGAATGCGGCACTGGTCGAGGTGCTGGCCGCGGCGGCGGAGAAGGCCGGGTTGCCCCGGGCGGCGGTGCAGTTGGTGCCGGCGCACGACCGCGAAACGGTGACCGAGTTGCTGCAGGCGCGTGGCCTGGTCGACGTGGTGATTCCGCGCGGTGGCGCTGGGCTGATCCGGCACGTGGTCGAGTCTGCCAAGGTCCCGGTGATCGAGACCGGCGTCGGCAACTGCCATATCTACGTCGACGCGGCCGCCGATTTCGATATGGCCGAACGAATTACGGTGAACGCCAAGACATCCCGGCCGAGCGTCTGCAATGCCGCCGAAACGCTGCTGGTGCACCGCGATATCGCGGCCGAATTCCTGCCCCGAATTCTGACTGCACTGCAGAATGCCGGCGTTACCGTGCACGGCGACGACACCGTTCAATCGTACGATCCGGCCGTGGTACCGGCCGAAGACAAAGACTGGGCTGAGGAATATCTGTCCCTGGATATCGCGGTCGGCGTAGTGGATTCCATTGTGGACGCTGAGGCACACATCCGGCGCTGGAGCAGCCAGCACACCGAGGCGATCATCACCGGTTCGGCGGCCGCGGCCCGGCATTTTGTGTCGCATGTGGACAGTGCGGCCGTGATGGTCAACGCCTCGACCCGGTTCACCGACGGCGGGGAATTCGGGTTCGGCGCGGAGATCGGGATCTCGACCCAGAAGCTGCACGCCCGCGGGCCGATGGGGCTGCCGGAGTTGACCAGCACCACGTTCGTAGTCACCGGAGACGGCCAGATCCGCTAGCGCGGGCCCGCCGACGTTATCTCAAGATCGTGAGTGGATTTGGTACGGATTTCGGTACCAAATCAACTCACGATCATGATCGTCGAGCGCTTGGGCAGGTAGCCTCGACCGACTTTCATGATCATGATGGCGTACGTCAACGATCTCGGTGCGAATGCCATCATGATCATCGAAGGACATAAGCAACACGCAGTAGATCTCTGACCGGGCCCGCTGTCCGGTTCGTCCTGTTACGCGCCAGTCTTTGCCGTGTCGAAAAAAGATTTCCCGAAGTCGCGTCATGACCCGTCCGTACCGCCGTTTCATCTGCGAGCGGCGGGACGGCGGAGTCGGCCCCAAAGTCCCGTCGCCCCAAGGGGGTCGATCGGTACCGCGCTGGGGGCGGCCCCGATCGAGAGAGGGAAAGAGCGGGCGGATCAGAGGCACCTGACAGGTCTCCGATCCGCCCGCTTACCATTTTGGACATGACTACGCCGCCGCGACGCCAGCGGATCGGTGTGATGGGTGGGACGTTCGACCCGATTCATCACGGCCACCTGGTGGCGGCGAGCGAGGTTGCCAACCGGTTCGAGTTGGACGAGGTCGTCTTCGTCCCCACCGGTCAGCCCTGGCAAAAGGCGGGAGTACGGGTCAGCCCGGCCGAGGACCGCTACCTGATGACGGTCATCGCCACCGCGTCCAATCCCCGCTTTTCGGTCAGCCGGGTGGATATCGACCGGCCCGGTCCCACGTACACGATCGACACGCTGCGCGATCTGGCCCAGCTGCGGCCCGGCGCCGAACTGTTCTTCATCACCGGCGCAGATGCGCTGGCCGCGATCCTGTCCTGGAAGAACGTGGACGAGCTGTTCGCGCTGGCCCATTTTGTGGCGGTGACCCGGCCCGGGTTCGTACTCAGCGACGCGCACCTGCCCCGCGACACGGTGAGCCTGATCGAGGTGCCGGCGCTGGCGATCTCATCGAGCGACTGCCGCGCCCGGGTCGCGGCGGCTCGGCCGGTCTGGTATCTGGTCCCGGACGGCGTGGTTCAGTACATCGAGAAGCGGCACCTGTATCACGAGTGACCCAGTTGTCGGTCGTTCGTGAGAGTCTGGAAGCTGCCCATAGAGATAGCTGAGAACGTAGTCCTGTCACAGGGGAGTCAACTGGATGATCGACTCATGACCGTGTCCGAGCGGGCCCGGGAGCTCGTCGATGTGGCCGCGCGGGCGGCCGCGGACAAGCTGGCCCACAACATCGTGGCGATCGACGTCAGCGAACGACTGGTCATCACCGACGTCTTCTTCATCGCCTCAGCGCCCAATGAGCGTCAGGTGCAGGCGATCGTCGATGAGATCGAGGAGAAGCTGCGCCGTATCGACGCCAAACCGGTCCGCCGCGAGGGCGAGCGGGACAGCCGGTGGGTGTTGCTCGATTACGGCGACATCGTCATTCATATCCAGCACGCGGAGGAGCGTACGTACTACGCGCTGGAGCGACTGTGGAAGGACTGCCCGGTCCTGCCGCTGCCAGCGGGGGTCGCTGGCGGAGACGGCCAGTGACGGCCGCTGCTCCCAGTGGCAACGGTAACGGCGCCGCCGCGGCTCGCCGCCGCCGGCTGGTTTTCTGGCGGCACGGTCAGACGCAGTGGAACGTCGAGCACCGTTTCCAGGGCTCGGCCGACGTACCGCTGGACGACGTGGGCCGGGCCCAGGCCGAGAAGGCGGCACGGCTGCTGGCCGGCCTCGGCCCGGACGCGATCGTGGCCTCGGACCTGCAGCGGGCGGCCGACACCGCCGCGGCGCTGGGCGCGGTGACCGGCCTGCCGGTGAAGACCGACGCCCGGCTGCGCGAGCGGTCCGGCGGTGAATGGGAGGGCCTGACCGATTCGGAGATCCGCGAGCGGTACCCGGACCGGTGGGCCGAGTGGGAACCGGTCGGCGGCGAGAGCCTGGCCGCGGTGGCGGAGCGGTTCTCGACCGCGGTCCGCGAGGCGGCCGACCGGCTATCGGACGGCCAGGTGCTGGTCGTGGTCAGCCACGGCAGCGCGATCCGGGCTGGCATCGCCTCGCTGCTGGAGCTGCCGCAGCCGTTATGGCGTCGCCTGGAGTCGTTGTCGAACTGCTCCTGGTCGGTGCTGCGGGAGGTCCCGGCTGGGTGGCGAATGAGCGGTTGGCGGCTGCTGGAACACAACGCCGGGTCGTTGCCGGAGCCGGTGCTCAGCGACGACCGCTGAGCACCGACCGGATTCGGCAGTGTGCTCGCGGACGGGCCGATCCGGCCCTGCGACGGCATAATGGATGTCTATGGTGTCGCTGCAGCTTGCCGTAAGACTGCGGGACGCGGGTCTGCGTTGGACTCCCGCCCGCGGTGATCATTTCGTCCTGCCGGGCAAGGAGATGGACGACGACGTCTTCGTGCTCTCGGACATGACGATCGAGGTACGGGAGTACGTCGGGGGCCGCACGATCGGCTTCAACGGCACGACCGAGTGGGCGCTGGACCAGGTGCAGCAGCGTGAGGCGGTCTGGATGCCGGCCGAGCAGCAGCTGCGGGAGAAGCTCGGCGGCACGTTCCGCGGCCTGGAGCGCACCGGCGACCGCTACCGGGTGACCACCGAGGTGGCCGGGCGGCAGTACACGGTCGAGCACGGCGACCCGACCGAGGCGTACGGCCTGGCCCTGCTGGAACTCATTACCGGCGAGCCGGCCACCGAGCAACCCGCGAGCTAGCTCGGGCGTGCCTGCGCCGCTCACGAAGGCCAGGTAACGGACCCGCGCCCAACTTTGGTGGACAGCGGCCCCGCGCTATGCTAGGTCGCGTGTCACGGAATGGACAGCAGCTCCTTATTGGGCCGCGCTGACGAGAGGTAATCGACAGCGCGGCAGGCCCTTGCGGACGCAGGGGCTTTTTTCGTGGCCACGAAAAACCGGTAGACGAGGGGCACCTGATGAGTGACATTCCGGCGATTCCGCCGCATCGCTATACCGCCGCGCTAGCCGACCAGATCGAGGTTGCGTGGCAGGAGCGTTGGGCGCGCGAGCAGATCTTCCACGCACCCAATCCGACCGGTGCGATGTCCGAGGGATTCGAGCGGGTCGCCGACCGCCCGAAGATGTACGTGATGGACATGTTCCCGTATCCGTCGGGTGCCGGCCTGCACGTCGGTCACCCGCTGGGCTATATCGGCACCGACGTTTATGCCCGGTTCCGGCGGATGGACGGCTACAACGTCCTGCACACGATGGGTTTTGACGCGTTCGGCCTGCCGGCCGAGCAATACGCGGTGCAGACCGGTCAGCATCCGCGGGTCACCACCGAGGCGAATATCGCCACGTTCCGCAAGCAGCTGCGCCGGCTGGGAATGGACCATGACCAGCAGCGGTCGATCTCTACCATCGATCCGCACTATTACCGCTGGACGCAGTGGATCTTCCTGCAGATCTTCAATTCCTGGTACGACGTCGCGGCCGACAAGGCCCGTCCGATCGAGGAATTGGTAGCGGAACTGGACGCTGGGACGCGCCAGCCCGGACCCGGCACCAATCCGTACGGTCGCGACTGGGCAGATCTGTCCACTGTGGAGCGGCGCGAG
This sequence comes from Mycobacteriales bacterium, assembly GCA_040414495.1. Taxonomy (GTDB): domain Bacteria; phylum Actinomycetota; class Actinomycetes; order Mycobacteriales; family QHCD01; genus DATAVB01. Next base: position 20,669 of record JBEDUI010000283.1, on the reverse strand, counting down.
GTGGTGAACAACCACCGGCTGGCGTACATCCACGAGGCCCCGGTCAACTGGTGTCCGGGATTGGGCACGGTGCTGTCCAATGAGGAGGTCACCGCGGACGGACGGTCCGAGCGGGGCAACTTCCCGGTGTTCCGGCGGCCGCTGAAGCAGTGGATGCTGCGTATCACCTCGTACGCCGAACGGTTGCTGAACGGCCTGGAAGATATCGACTGGCCCGAATCCATCAAGCTGATGCAGCGCAACTGGATCGGCCGCTCGACCGGTGCGCACGTGCGGTTCGCCACCGACGCCGACCCGATCGAGGTATTCACCACCCGGCCGGACACGCTGTTCGGCGCCACCTACATGGTGCTGGCGCCCGAACATCCGCTGGTCGACGCGATTACCAAGGACGAATGGCCGCAGGGCGTTCCGGCGGCGTGGACCCAGGGCGGTTCGACGCCGCGGGCGGCGGTGGCGGCATATCGCACCGCGACCAGTCGGCGCTCGGACATGGAGCGGCAGACCGAAGGTAAGCAGAAGACCGGCGTATTCACCGGTGCGTATGCGGTGAATCCGGCCGGTGGGGCACGGATTCCGATCTTCATTGCCGATTACGTACTGATGGGATACGGCACCGGCGCGATCATGGCCGTGCCGGCCCAGGATCAGCGCGACTGGGATTTCGCCACCGTTTTCGAACTGCCGATTATCCGGACCGTGCAACCGCCGGAGGGTTGGGACGGCGAGGCGTTCACCGGCGAGGGTCCGGCGATCAATTCCGATTTCCTGAACGGATTGGGCGTGGCCGAGGCCAAGGCCCGGATGATCGAGTGGCTGCAGGAAGCCGGTTACGGCCGCGGCGCCATCACGTACAAGCTGCGGGACTGGTTGTTTTCCCGGCAGCGGTATTGGGGCGAGCCGTTCCCGATCGTGTACGGCGAGGACGGAAAGCCCCGCGCCGTACCGGAATCGGCGCTGCCGGTGCTGCTGCCCGATGTGGACGACTATTCGCCCAAGACGTTCGCCGATGACGACGAGACATCCGAGCCGGAGCCGCCGCTGTCACGGGCCAAGGACTGGGTCGAGGTCGAGCTGGATCTGGGCGATGGCCCGCAGACGTATCGGCGCGAGACCAACACCATGCCCAACTGGGCCGGCTCGTGTTGGTACGAGCTGCGGTATCTGGATCCGAACAACGAGCACGCCATCGTCGATCCCGAGGTCGAGCGGTATTGGATGGGCTCGACCAACGGCGTCGACCTGTACGTCGGCGGGGCCGAGCATGCCGTGCTGCACCTGCTGTACGCCCGGTTCTGGCACAAGGTGCTGTTCGACCTGGGCTATGTCTCCTCGGACGAGCCGTTCCACCGCCTGGTCAATCAGGGCATGCTGCAGCTGCCGGCGTACACGAATTCCCGCGGCTTCTATGTCGATGCGAGTGAGGTCGAGGACCGCGACGGAAAGTTCTTCTATGACGGCGAAGAGGTCGCGCAGGAATTCGGGAAGATCGGTAAAAGCCTGAAGAATGTCGTCACCCCGGACGGCATCATCACCGAATACGGCGCCGACACGTTCCGGCTGTACGAGATGTTCACCGGTCCGCTGGACCAGAGCCGGCCGTGGGATTCCAAGGCTATTTCGGGGATGTACCGCTTGCTGCAGCGCATTTGGCGAAACATGATCGACGAGGAAACCGGTCAGATCACGGTGTCCGATGTGGACGCCGACGAGGACACGAAGCGGCTGCTGCACAAGACGATCGAGTCGGTGCGGGATGGAATGCTGGCGCTGCGGTTCAACACCGCGATCGCCCGTATCACCGAGCTGTCCAATCATTTGACCGGGCGTAAGAGCACGCCGCGCGAAATCGCCGAACCGCTGACGCTGTTGCTGGCGCCGCTGGCTCCGCACATCGCCGAGGAACTGTGGGCACGGCTGGGGCACTCGACATCGCTGGCGTGGGAAGCGTTCCCGGTGGCCGATCCGGCTTACCTGGTCGAGGACACGGTCGAGATCGCGGTGCAGATCAAGGGCAAGGTACGGTCCACGATCTCGGTTCCGGCCGGTGCGTCGCAGGAGCAGATCGAGGCGGCCGCCCGGGCCGATGCGCGGGTTATGCCGTACCTGGAGGGCAAAACGGTCCGCAAGGTGATCGTCGTGCCGGGCCGGCTGGTCAATTTCGTGGTCTGATTTACCGTCTCGCCGGAACGGCCCGCCTTGGTGCGGGCCGTTTCCGTTTAACCGGCCCAATGGGTGCGGGCGGCCCATTCTTCGGCCGGCAGGTAAACCAGGTCGCAGACCGGATCTTTCAGGTCGGCGTAGGCCCCGACGGACTCGAACGGCAACTGCGCCGCCCGGCGTTTGAATTCCCCGTAGGCCTGGGCCGTCGCCGGATGCGCGCGCAGATAATCACGGAACAGCAGCGCATACCGTTGATTGGCCCGGCCGTTGATCCGAATGTGCAGGTTGACCCGGCGCCGGCCGTCGGGTTCGTTGGCCAGGCGTTTCGTCCACTGGGCCGGGTCGTCCGGTTGACCGGGGACGACGTGGTCGCAGCGGTTCCCGCGAATCACCCAGCCGGCGGCCGCGAGCAGGCCGGGCACGGTGCCCAGGGCGGCCTCGTCGGCGACGGTGGCCTGCAGGTCGAGGATGTTTTTGGCCGGCAGGTTTGGTACGGACGTGGATCCGATGTGGTCGATACGCAGCACGGTCGGGCCGAGCAGGTCGTGCAGTTCTCCCACGAGGTCGGCGAATTCGGTCGCCCAACGCGGATCGGGGTCGCAGATCGTGATCGAGGCCATGGGCTGATCATCCGCTATCGCAGTGGAAGCTCGCACCGGAAATACAGCAGGTTCGGCACTTCCCGTCCCGGCTCGGGACCGTCGGCCGGCTCGACCGTGCGGGTGAGCACGAATCCGGCCTCGGCGAACGAATTCAGGTATGTGCTCAGCGGCCGGTGGTACGCGTGCTCGGGCAGAATGTGCCAGCCGTCGACTTTCGCGTACAGCCGATCGACCAGATAGTCCCCGACGATCTCGACGTGCGGCGCGTAGCACGGGTGCACGATCGAGCAGACGAACCAGCCGCCGGGGCGGAGGACCCGGGCCACCGACCCGATCGCCTTCGCGGCATCGGGGATATCCATCAACGCCATATGACATACCGCGCCATCAAAACTGGCATTGTCGAATGCAACGAGATCGTGGGCATTGCCCAGCACGTAACGGATGCCGCGCGGACTTGACTGTTCGAGGTCGCGTGCATGGGCCAGTAACGGTTCGCAGATGTCGACGCCGACCACGGTCGCACCCAGATCGGCCAGCCGGCGGGCCTCCCGGCCCTGACCACAACAGACCGCGATCACGTGCTGACCGCGGACATCGCCGATCAGGTCCTCGAAGACCGGATCCTTGAGGCCGATGCCGTGCGGATCGATGGTGTGGTGATAGATATCGGCGACCGCGTCGTACGCGGATATAGGCTGCATGCCTGCGTACTGTACGGATTGTGGCGTTGCCTGGACAGCTTTGGCGACGAATGACAGCATTCGTACGTGGTGATTCACCTGCGGCCCGCGACGACGGCCGATGCACAATTGCTGCTCGATATCGAACGGCGCACGTTGCAGACGGCTTACGCACATATCTTTGACGCCGACGAATACCCGTTTCCCGAGCAAACGGCGCTGAGTGAATGGAGAAGTTTGCTGGCCTCCGAAACGGCGCGGACCGTGGTGGCCGAAGTGGACGGTGCCGCGGTCGGGACGGTGAGTGTTGATCCACCGTTGATGCTGCGGCTCCTCGTTCTTCCCGAGGCGCAACGGCACCACATCGGCAGCATGTTGCACGATTGGGCAGTGGACGAATTGGGTGACACGGCCGAATTACTGGTGCTGCGGGACAATGCGGTCGCCCGCGAATTCTACGAACGGCGCGGCTGGCAGCAATACGGCCCGCCGGGACGGTCGGCCGCCCCGCCACACCCGCCGTTGCTGACCTACCGGCTGGTGCGATAGATCATGCATCGCGAGGGCCTGATCGATGTTGGCGACGTTGCGTTGTACGTCCGCTGTCTCGGTGCGCCGGAGCTGCCGCCGCTGCTGGTCGTGCATGGTGGGCCGAGTTGGGATCATTCGTATCTGTTGCCGGCGGTCGGAATGCTGGCCGATATCCGGCGGGTGATTCTCCTTGATCTGCGCGGTTGTGGCCGCAGCAGCCGGGACCTGCCGATCGCGGCGTATGGCCACGAACTGGCGGCCGAGGATCTGTCGCGTCTGATCGACCGGCTGGGATACGAGTCGGTTGACATTCTCGGGTTTTCCTACGGCGGCGCTTTGGCGTTGCGGCTGTTGGATCGGCATCCGCGGCAGGTACGGCGGTTGGTGCTCGCCTCCGCGTCTGGCTACGGCGCAACCGATCTGGATCCGGTGCTGGACGCCGAACGAGCCCGCCGGGCCGGTGCTGGCCCCGATTTCGGCGATCCGCGGCTGGATCCATTGACCCGGACCCGGGAGGACGCGCTGAACAGTGCGGCGCTGCACGTCTGGGATCTGGGCCTGGTTCCGGCGTGGCGTCGGGTGTTGGCGAATGTACGGTTCTCCGGCGACTGGTTGCCGCCGTACGAGGCCGGGCTGCTCGGTCCGGCGCGGCCGGCTGATTCGGCGGCGATTCTGCGCCGGGATCGTAAACCGACCTTGATTCTGCACGGCGAAAAGGACCTGGGATTTCCACTGACGGCGGCGGAAAGGCTGCATTCGGCTGCGCCGCATACCGAGCTCGCGGTGATCCGTAATGCGGCGCACATGGCGCATTTCGAGCGACCGGAGGAATGGGTCGGCCAGCTGCGCCGATTTCTCAGCGCGTGATATCGCTGAGCTCCAGGAAATGCCGCGCACTGTAGCTGTCGGCGACCGAAACGTCGGTGCGACCAAGCTTGAGCCAATAGGTTAACACGTGTAGCCCTTGGGCGCCGGCCTGTGCGGTCAGCAGATCGGGGACTCGATCGCGTTCGACGGGCGTGAACGGCCGGACCGTGTCGTACGCCGCCACGAGGGATTCGACCTTGCCGCGGTCAATCCGGCGCTGTTCGTCACAGCCGAAACTGCCGACAATGGGGCCGAGTTCGTAGCCGAGAAATGTCTGCAGGCTGTCGTCGAAATCCAACAACGCCGCGATGCCGCCGTGCTGGTCCACAAGGATATTCGTCGGCGTGATGTCGTTGTGGATCAGCCCGGCCGGAATACCGTCCGGTGATTCGTACATCGGGGCCAATCGCGCGTGGATATTCCGCAACGGTCTTATCAGCTCGGCGAAGAAGGGGTCGGTTGCTTGAGCGCTGGCCAGGAACGCGCCAATGTAGCGCCACGGTTCTTGTTCCACCGAACGCCGGCCGGGCAGGGCGGTATCCAGCAGCGTGATGTGCATCTGGGCCGCGACCCGGGCCGCCTGTATACCCAGGTCGAGATCCAGCGAGCCGTAGCCGCCCGGTCGCTGCGGCGGATGGCTGCCGTCGGCGAAGCTGAACAGCGCCGCCGGTCGGTCGGCCACCGTGTCCCAGCGCCGGCCGTCGGTGGCCCGAACCGGTGTTGGCGTGGGAAATCCGCGTTGCCCCAACACCTCGACCGCGGCCAGTTCGCAGTCGATCGCGGCCGGGTCGGCGGTACGCCGATAATGCCGTAGCACCCAGGTGTGCCCGTTCGACTCGGCGCGCCAATTGTCGTTGACCTCGCCGCCATCCAGCCGCCGCCGGCGCACCGGGCCGGGAATGCCGCGTTCGCGAAAGAACCGCCGCCACAGCATATCCGCTGACATGACGTTGAATCTGGCAGACGGCCCTGCCGGCTGGCAAAGCAAAAACATGCGCAGCCAGCTGCCGGCATTACCCACCGACAATTCTGGGCCCGCGGAGGAGTCGCCAGAAAGAATTACTACTGGTTACCAACACGTCACAATCCGCGCCACATAAGTGATCCGGCGATTACACGACCATCTGCGAACGGTGTGTCACGCAGGCAGGATGTTTGAGAATGCCGCACCAATTCGCGGTGGACGGTTGACACGCGAGCGGAACGAGCGGAACGACGAGACCTCGATCGGCCGCAAATCCGGCGCATGAACCGTGTCGGCGCTTGGTGCGTACCGACCACAAAAAGCGAAACGCGCGATGATCCACATTGACAGTGCCGCTCCGGCGGAGTTGGCTGTCGGGCCAACGGTAGTCGAGAAAGGATTCGGGCAGGTGCTGATCATTATCGGTGGGCTTCCGGCCGCGGGGAAAACTACGATCGCCCGGGCATTGGCGCGGGAAATCGGCGCCGCGCATCTGCGTATCGACACCATCGAGCAGGCGATCGTGCGCTCAGGTGGGGGATCGCACCCGCTTGGCCCCGTCGGGTACAGCGTTGGCTACGCCGTGGCCGAGGACCAACTGCGCTTGGGGCTCAGCGTGATCGCCGAGTCGGTGAACCCGCTTGAGGTGACCCGGGCGGCCTGGCGGTCGGTGGCCGAACGGACCGGCCGGGCCGCAGTCGAGATCGAGGTCATCTGTTCCGACGAAACCGAGCACCGGCAGCGCGCCACCACCAGGACCATCGATATCGAGGACCTGACCGGGCCGACCTGGCAGCAAATCCTCGACCGCGAATACGAACCGTGGGCCGGCGAACACACGGTGTTGGACACCGCCGGTCGGTCGCTGGATTCCTGTGTGGCCCAAGTACGCCAGGAGATCGGCGTCTGACAGGCTGCTTGGCATGACCGATCGTTTTCGCATTGTGCCTGCGGCGTACGTACTTTTCCGGCGTGGCGACGAGGTGCTGTTGCAGTTACGGCAGGGCACCGGCTATATGGATGGGCATTGGGCGTGCGCGGCGGCCGGGCACGTCGAGGTGGGCGAGTCGGTTCTGCAGGCCGCGCGCCGGGAGGCGGTCGAGGAATTGGGTGTGTCCATTGAGGAATCCGATCTCATCCCGTTGTCCGGCATGCACCGCACCCAGCAGGACCACGATCCGCTTGATGAACGGGTCGATTTCTTCTTTTCCTGCTCGCGTTGGTCGGGGGAGCCGCGGCTGCAGGAACCGGAGAAGGCGGCCGACCTGCGGTGGTTCCCGCTCGACGCGCTGCCCGATCCGGTAGTGCCGCACGAACGGTACGTGCTGGACGCGGTCCGGAACGGCTCATTGGCCTCGATCACCACATTCGGATTCTGACTCACACCTTTGACTCACACGCCGGCCCACGCGTCGGCGATCCGAAGCATGTCCGTACCCATGTCCACCGCCCCGAATTGCAGACAGAACAGCCCGGTCGATACGCGCTCGGTGTAGCCCCATTCCCAGATGGCCTGAGCATCCACTGTGGATAGTTGGCTGAGTCGGACGCACCATTCCCGTCCCAGCCGCACCGGGTCTGCAGCGGCCAGCAATGCCTCGCTCCAGTCCCGCATAAGAACACCGACGTCGTAGGCCGGCTCGCAGTACAGGCCATCCGGATCGATCAGGCGGAATCGCGTGTGGACGGACGGATCCCGCAGCACATTCGAGCTGTGCGGGTCGCCGTGCGCCAGCACCGCGGAATCCGGGTCGTACGCGCACCGCCGCGCCTCGGCGTGTCGCAGCGCCCGATCCACAATCCGACGCGGACACGGCCGACCCAACTCGACCCACGTCGCGGCGATGAACTCCTGCAGCGAGGCCGCTTTCTCCGCCCCGGAGGACAGCCGGAGATCGGCCGGCATCCGCCAGGCTTCGCGCAACGTCCGGCAGATAATCGTCTGTTGCTGCGCGATGGAAAATCCGAGCGTACGCAGCGCCGGACCGAGCCGGTCCAGCACAATCGCGCGCCGGTCCTCATCGCGGGCCAACAGCCGCGGATAGCTGACGCCATTGGCCGCGGCCAGCGTCGCCACCTCCCGCTCGAACCCGGTATTGGCCGGCAACGCGACCTTCAGCACGACCGCGTCGCCGGCACCTGTCGTCGCGGCGAGGACGCACGACTCGGAGCCACCGGCCAACACGTCGCCGAGAGTCAGATCCCATTCAGAGGCCAAATCATCAAGCAGCATAGGCAAATCCCGCAGCCACTGCTGCCCGGCCGCACCCTGGGCCAGCGCCTTTTGCCGTACCAGCAGCGGTACGGTCAGACCGTTGTGGCGAGACTCCACGGTGCGAATTCCTCGTCGCCGAAACCGAGTTCCTCGCTCAGAGTCTGCTTACCGGACGCGGTTTCCAGAATTCGATCGAAAATGACCTGACCCATTTCCCCGACCGTTTTCTCGCCGTCGGCGACCACACCGCAATTCAGGTCCATGTCCTCAGACATGTGCTCGTACATCGGCGTATTCGTGGCCAGTTTGAGCGACGGGGTCGGCTTGCAACCAAATACCGAGCCGCGGCCGGTGGTGAAACACATGACCGTCGCACCACCTGCGACCAGACCTGTTGCGTTGACCGGGTCGTAGCCAGGGGTGTCCATGAAAATCAGGCCCGGCGTGGTCAGCGGCTCGGCGTACTCGACCACATCGGCCAGCGCGGTCGTACCGCCCTTGGCCGCCGCGCCGAGGGACTTCTCCAGGATCGTGGTGAGCCCACCGGCCTTGTTGCCGGGCGAGGGGTTGTTGTCGATCGACGTCCCGTCCCGCTTGACGTGCTCCTCCCACCACCGGATACGGGCGACCAGCTTCTCGCCGACCGCACGGGAGGCGGCCCGCCGGGTCAGCAGGTGCTCGGCGCCGTAGATCTCGGTCGTCTCCCCGAACGCGGCGATGCCGCCGTTACGGATCAACAGGTCGGCCGCCGCGCCGAGAGCCGGGTTGGCGGTGATGCCCGAGTACCCGTCCGAGCCGCCGCACTCCATGCCCAGCACCAGCTTGCTGGCCGGGACCGTCTGGCGCTTCAGACCGGAGGCGTGGCTGAGCATGTCGCGGATCCGGGCCTCGCCCTCGGCCACCGTCTTCCGCGTCCCGCCCAGCTCCTGGATCGTCATCCACGACAACGGGCGGTCCGGCGGCATTTCCCAGCCGTTGATCAGGTCATTGATCTGGTTAACCTCGCAGCCCAGGCCCAACGCCAGCACGCCGACGATGTTGGGATGGTTGGCGTATCCGGTGAGCGTCCGACGGAACACGTCGAAGCCGTAATTCCCGGCGCCGGCCGTGCCGCAACCCAGCGTGTGGGTCAACGCCACCACACCGTCGACGCCCGGGTATTGCTCCAGAATCGGGCCGCGGAAGCGTTCGGCGATCAGCTTGGCCGCGGTGGCCGAGCAGTTGACCGAGGTCAAAACGGCGACGTAGTTGCGGGTGCCGACCCGGCCGTCAGAACGTACGTACCCCTCGAAGGTGGCCCGCTCCGCCTCGGGGACATAAGCGGTCGGCCTGGCGTCGACGCCGAAGGCGTACTCCCGGCTGAACTCGCGGAACTCCAGGTTCTGCGAATGCACGTGCTCGCCCGGTGCGATGTCGCGGGTCGCGAACCCGATCGTCTGCCCGTACTTGTGTACCGGAGCGCCTGCCGCGATGGCCCGGGTCGCCACCTTGTGACCGCGCGGCACGTCGCTGCGGGCCGTCAGATCACCCTCGATCGTCTGGCCGGCGGCCAGATCGGTCCGGGTGATCGCGACGTCGTCGTCATGGTGCAGGTGAAATACCGAGTCCACGATGTGCCTCTCGCGTCGTGACGCTGATTGTCCGCTACGGCATACATTCAATACGAACGCGCGGCAGCCGCGCACCGTACTCTCGCGGACATGACCGCTAGCGCCGGCCGGCTCCGGCCAACAACGCCCTCCGGGGTGGCGGTTGTGACCGATTCCACCGCGTACCTCCCAGCGGAGGCGACTTCCGGCATCCGGGTCGTACCGCTGCGACTGGATGGCGCGGTGGCCGGGGCCGAGGGGGTCGACGTACAGCCGGCCGACATCGTCGCGGCGCTGGAGCGGCGGGCCCGGGTCACCACGTCCCGTCCGTCTCCGGCTCAGCTGGCCGCTGTGTACGAGGACTGCGCTGGGGCTGAGGCGATTGTCTCGGTGCACCTGTCCGGTGAGCTGTCCGGCACGGTCGCCGCGGCCGAGGTGGCGGCGCGTTCGGCCGCCGTACCGGTCACGGTCGTCGACTCGCGCACGACCGCGATGGGCCTGGGGTTCGCGGCGTTGGCCGCGGCCCGGGCAGCAGCCAAGGGCGCGTCGGCCAGTGAGGTAGCCGAGGTCGCCAGTCGGGTAGCGGCCGGCACGACCACGATCTTCTACCTCGACTCGTTGGAACACCTGCGCCGTGGTGGCCGGATCGGCGCGACCCGGGCGTTGGTCGGTACGGCCCTGTCGGTCAAGCCGATCCTGCACGTGGAGGCCGGGCGGATCGTGCCGGCCGAACGGGTACGGACGCCCTCGCGTGGGGTGGCCCGACTGGCCGCGTTGGCGTGTGAGGCGGCCGGGGATGGGCAGGTCGACGTGGCGGTGCACCACCTTGGCGCGCCGGAGCGGGCGCGGCAGTTGGTCGAGACGTTGCGGTCGTCATCGTTGGCGGTACGGGAGTTGTACGTGTGCGAGGTCGGTGCGGTCATCGGCGCGCACGTGGGGCCGGGTGTCGTTGGGGTCGTGATCAGCCCGAGCAGCGGGCCGACTGACTCCACTGCAGCGCGCTGCTGATCTTGTAGGTGCCGGGGCGGTCGACCTGCATGGTGCTCCAACGACCGGACGGGCGCAGGCACGCCCCTTTGTGGTCGAGGGTCAGCCAGCGGTTGAAGCGCAGCCGGACCTGTACGGGGCCGGGCTTGTCGGCGCGGATGGTGACCGAGGTGGCGTCGGCGTGCAGCACGGTCGCGTTTTGTGCGATGCCGGGTGAGTCGTTTACGGCGTACAGCTTCCAGTGGGTGCTGCTCCAGACCTGACGCAGGTACGGCTGGCCGGCGCGGATCAGCTTGGCCTCGCCGGCGCCCACCCAGGACAGCTTTGTGTCGGGCAAGGCGACGTACCGCACGCCATTGTCGATCAGCCAGCGATGCCACGAATCGGCGGTGAGCGAGCCGTTGAAGAACAACGGGTTACGGCCGATGTCGAGCTGCCGCAGCCAGCCGCGGGCGATCGGCACCTTGTCCGCGACGTACACCGACTCCCAGTAGTCCCGGGTCGGTGGAATCTCGACCCGGGCCTGACGCGACTGCAGCTCGTGGATGAGGGGCGCGTAATAGCCCTGCTGCGCGGTCGGCGTACCGGCGTCCTTCAGATCGCCGGTGAGCACCGGCGGCACCCACCACCAGACCAACCCGACGATGACCGCGATGATCGCCAGCTTCCAGCGGACCAACGCGACCAGCAACGGGATGGTGAACATGACCGGCAACCGGATCGCGTTCAACCCGACCGGGGTGTGCACCAGATAGGCGGCGATGATGCCGAGCGCCGACAGCCCGGCGCCGATGCGGATCGGTCGGTACGGCACCAGTAGCAGCACGATCAGGCTGAGTACCACGCCGTGCCGGGTGTCGGCGGCGCTGATGTTCATCCAGCCGCCCTCGCCGAAGATCCCGCTCACCACGGCGATCGGTACGACCGCGGCGATTCCGAGCGTGAGCCCGTCCTTGACCTTGCGGGACAGGACGAGCGCGGCGCCGGCGAGCCCGACGAAGAGACCGGCCACCGGGCTGGTGGCCGAGGCCAGCAGGGCGGCGATGGCGGCGAGGACGAACCTTCGTCGCGGGTGCTTGTCGGTCAGCGCGAGTAGGGCGGCCAGGCCGAACGCGAGCCCGAGCGCGTACGTCATCCGGCCGCTGACCAGGTTGGCGAAGATGCATACGGCCGCGACGACACCGCCGAGCGCCGGCCGCTTGGCCCCGGTCCGGGCCAGCAGCGCGGCGACCGCGAGCGCGGAACCGACACCGGCCAGCGCTCCGGTGACCCGGGCGCCGAGCACCGCCATGACGAACTGCGAGCTGAGGCTGTAGCCGAACTGGTTCGTACCGCCGTACCAACTGAAGTCGATCGGGGTCAGCCCGTGGTGCGCGGCGAACGCGGCCCGCTCGGACTGCGCCGACAGATCGGTGCCGCCGGGGCCGAGCAGCAGGAAGCTGATCGCCAACGCGACCGAGGCGAGCCCGGTGATGGCGAGCGCACGCTGCGTGCTGGGGGATTGGTGCGGCGGCGTCACCGGTTCGTACGTCTGCTCGCTTAAGCGCATGTCCGCCACGTTGTCAATCCTCCCATCCACAGGTTTGCGGTCATCCACAGATCGCGGTCGTACGGCCATCTGCGCTGGTTTCGTTTCTAGCGTCGGTTCCCGTGCGGGTTCTCTTTAGGTCAGGTTCGCGGTCGGCTCGGGATGCTGAGGCGGCGGGCTCCCGGCTGCAGGCGCTGTTGCGCGCCGGCTGGGTGCCGGCCGACGACCTCGGCCCGCCTGCATCTCGAGATTCCGTACGCCAAGATCTGGCACCTCCTGATCTCGCGCCTGCGGATTTCGCGCCTCCTGATCCCGCGCCTGCGGATTTCGTGGCTCACGATCTCGCGCCGCCAGATTTCGTGGCCCCAGATTTCGTGGCTCAGGATCTCGCACCTCCTGATCTCGCGGCCGAAGATCCCCCGCGCCCAGACGGAAAGGAGCCGGCAGTGACCGCGGATTCGGATGAGGCGTGGGAGCCCCTTGACCCGGGGCGGTCGTCGCTGCGGGACCGGCTGCGGTGGGATCCGAGCCGACGTGGTGCCCTGGTCGTGGTGGCGTTGGTGGCGCTCGCGGCCGTGGTGACCGGGCTGGTGGTGTGGCACGCCCGCCCGACGCCGCAGTCGCTTCCGCCTCCGTCCGCCGTACCGACCGCGATCGGATCGTCGGTGCAGCCGACGGTACGGCCGTCGGTGAGTCCGTCGGCCGGGCGGATCACGGTCGCGGTGGCGGGAAAGGTACGACATCCAGGCGTGGTGCAGTTGCCGGCCGGATCTCGGGTGGTGGACGCGGTCGCGGCCGCTGGCGGGGTGGCGCCAGGTGCGCACCTGGGCCTGCTGAACCTCGCGGCTCTGCTGACCGACGGCGAGCAGGTCGTGGTCGGTTTGCCTTCAGCGGCTGGGGATCCAGGTGGCGGCGGGTCGGCTCCCGCGGCCGGTTCGTCGGCGCCCGGTACGCCGGTCAACCTGAATACGGCCACGGTCGAGCAGTTGGATTCCCTGCCAGGTGTGGGCGCGGTGACGGCGCAGAAGATCGTGGATTGGCGCACCGCGAACGGGCCGTTTCAGAGCGTCGATCAGCTGCAGGATGTGTCGGGCATTGGGCCGGCCAAGTACGCCGCACTCGCTCCGCTGGTCACGTTGTGAACGGCATCGATGTCCGGCTGGCGCCGGCCGCGGTGGCCGTCTGGTTGATCACCTGGCTGGGGTTGAACGTGGCGCCGGCGACGTCGTTTGTGTTGGCCGGGTTCTGCGGTGTCGGCGCGCTGATCGCCTGGTTGACCCGGACTCCGCTCGGGTACGCCCTGGCGTTGGTCGCCGGTGCGGCGGCCGCGGCGGCGCTGGCAATCGGGTGGCGGGTCGCGGCCCGGGATGCCTCACCGTTGATGGACCTGGCGCGGCACCACGGATCGGCGAGGCTGACGGTCGTGGTGGCCGGCGACCCGCACCCGATCGCCTCCGCCATTCCGGGTCAGCGCGAGGTCGCGGTCCCGGTCACTCTGCGTTCGGCTACCGCGGCCGGGCGGCGCTGGCGGCTGTCGGGTTCGGGTTTGGTGCTCGCGCCGTTGGACAGTTGGGGCGCGTTGTTGCCGAGCCAGCGGCTCGTGGCGGACGGTCGGTTGCTGCCGCCGCGGGGTGGCGATCTGACCGTGGCCGTGCTCTCGGCCCGCAGTCCGCCGCTGGACGTGTCGGCGCCGTCCCGGCTGCAGCGGTTGGCCGGCGGCCTGCGGGCCGGTTTGCGGCGAGCTGTGGCTGGTTTGCCGGACGGGCCGCGCGGTCTGTTGCCGGGTCTGGTCGACGGGGATACGTCGGGTTTGAGCCCGGCGTTGACGGCGGATTTCCAGACGACCGGTCTCACGCACCTGACGGCGGTAAGCGGCGCGAACTGCTCGATCGTGGCCGGCGCGGTGCTGTTCCTGCTGCGCTGGTTACGGGCCGGGCCGCGTACGTCGGCGGTCTGCGCGGGCATGGCGTTGATCGGGTTCGTGATCCTGGCCCGACCATCGCCGAGCGTGTTGCGGGCCGCGGTCATGGGCGCGCTCGCCCTGGTCGCGCTGGCGACCGGTCGGCCGCGGGCGGCGGTTCCGGGTCTGGCCGCGACGGTCCTCGCGCTGATGTTCGTCTCGCCCGCCCTGGCCGCCGATCCGGGATTCGCGATGTCCGCATTGGCTACGGCGGCGCTGCTGTTGGTGGCACCGGCCTGGGCTCGCCGACTGCGCTCATGGCATGTACCGGCCGGACTCGCCGAAGCGCTCGCCATTGCGACCGCGGCGCATGTGGCCAGCGCGCCGCTGGTAGCCGCGATCAGCGGGCAGGTGAGCCTGGTCTCGATCCCGGCCAACGTGTTGACCGAGCCGGCGGTGGCGCCGGCCACGGTTCTCGGCGTCCTGGTCGCGATGGTGGCGCCGATCTCGCTCGGCGCTGCGACCGGGATCGCGTGGATCGCCGGATGGCCGGCCCGCTGGATCGTCGCGGTCGCCCAGCACGGGGCGGCGATGCCGGACGCTGTGCTCAGGTGGCCGCAGGGGATGGGTGGCGCGCTGCTGTTGGCGGCGGTCATTGGCGCGACCGTGTGGCTGCTGTGGTGGCGGCCGACGCGTCGGGTCGCGGGCGCCGGGATGGTCGGTGCGGCGCTGGTCGTGGTTCCGGTGCAGCTCGTGGCTCCGGGCTGGCCGCCGCCGGGTTGGCGGTTCGTTGCCTGCGATGTCGGACAGGGCGACGGGCTGGTGCTCAACGCGGGCGGTGGCAACGTGGTCGTGGTTGACGCCGGGCTGCAGTCCCCGTCGATCGATGACTGCCTACGTACGCTGCATGCCCGCCGGGTTCGGTTGCTGTTGGCCTCACACCTGGACGCCGATCACGTCGATGGCGCGCCGGGCGTGTTTGACGGTCGGCGGGTCGATGCGGTGGCGACCGGTCCGGTACGTAGCCCGCCGACCGGGTGGGCGACGCTGTCCGCCGCCGCGGCCGGCCACGGGTTGACCGTGCAGCAGTGGGTTGCCGGTCAGCGCTGGCGGTTCGGGGATGTGCGGCTCGAGGTGTTGGCTCCGACCCGGGCCAGCCACGGCACGACGTCGGATTCCAACAATTCGTCGCTCATCGTCCGGGCGACCGTGGGCGGTCAGCGGATCCTGCTGACCGGTGATGCCGCGCCGGAGGAACAGCATGCGTTGGTGCGCTCCGGCGTGGACCTGCGGGCGGACGTTCTGAAGGTGCCACATCACGGGTCCGAGTACTTCGACCAAGGCTTTCTGGCCGCCACGGGAGCGCGGCTCGCGGTGATTTCGGTCGGCGCGCACAACGATTACGGTCAACCGGCGCCGACGCTGCTGGCCGCCCTGCGTGGCCTGGGAATGCGGGTCAAGCGCACCGATGAAGAAGGATCGATCGCTACGTGTTCGGTCCGGAGAGTGCAGTCGGTCAGTAGCCACCGCGCGCGGGCATCGCCAACGAGTTGAGCGCGGTCCGCGCGGCCGCAGTCCGCTCCTGATGCCGCGGCCCGGGGCCGGCTCGTCGGGCATTTCCGACAAGGCGGCCGCAGCCCGCTCCTGATGCCGCAGCCCGGGGCCGGCTCGTCGGGCATTTCCGACAAGGCGCTCGCATATCCGGTCCGAAGCGCCAACCCGTTTCTGACAAAGCGAAACGGCTCAGCCCGACGCCAGCAATTCGTACGCGGTCGCGCCGTCCAGCGATTCGCGGATGATGTCGGCGTGGCCGGCGTGCCGCGCCGTCTCGGCGATAAGGTGCAGCAGAATCCGCCGGGCGGTCCAGGTTGCGTTCGGCGGAAACCACGGCGCCTCAGGCAATTTCACCGCGTAATCCAAATCGGGTAACGCCCGGACGATCTCCTCGGTCTCGCGTGCAACTTCGTCGTACAGCGCCAGCGCGCTCGGCAAGTTTTCGCCGGTGCCCAGGCGAAATTCGGCGTCCCAGTGCTCCGGGCTCGGCGGATCCGGGTCCGGGCGACCGGCCAGCCGCACCGATATCCAGCCTCGCTCGGTCCGCGCGACGTGTTTGATCAGGCCCCCGGCACACAGCGAACTCGCCGTGGGCTGCGCCGCGGCTTGCGTCTCGGTCAGGCCGCGCACGGCATTGCGTAAACCGGCACGCTGCTGCGCCAGCACCTCCAGCAATTCCTCGCGCGGGAGATCGGGAGATTGTTCATTCGACACCATGACCACCCCTTCCCTGCCGTCATTCTCGGCCATCCGTACGACAGTCTGCGGTGCCGGCGACCGGCGCACAGGCGCGAATGATCCCGGTCGGACGCGAAGCGCGGGAGGGGCGAATCAGTATCGAATCGAGTCGACGTCATAGCTGGTCGCAGTGGGCGAATCAGTGGCAAACTGGGCCAGCGTTGGTATTCGTCAGCCTCGGCATTCACGCTGTCGGTCGTGTGACGAACGTGCCAGCGTCGGCGTTCTGCTGTCGGCCGATGCCAAACCGCCTCAGCGGGCAGCGTTACGGGCGATTCAGATCGCGCCGCATGCTGGTGCGCGGCCAGCGGTCGAGCCCACGCGCGGCCTCGGCTTGACGGATTTCGCGCAGTTCCGGTCCGCTGTCGGCCTCGGTGATGGTACGAAAACCGCAGCGTTCATAATACGGCGCATTCCACGGTATTTCCGTGAACGTCGTCAGCGTCAGTGCCGATATTCCGCGCGTGGTAGCCAACGTAGCCAGGTGCTCTATCAATTCGCGTCCGATGCCACGGCGGGCATAGTCAGAATGAACGGAGATTTGTTCGATGTGTAGATTTCCGTCAACGATCTCCGCTAAGACGTACGCGACCGGTCGGTCCGCGGCGTCCACCGAAACCCAGGCCATCCCGGCCGAACAATATCGCCGTAATTCCGCCAGCGATGGCGGTTCGTCGTTCGCGATATCGGTCATGCCGAAGCCATGAAATACCTGCCCGGCTGAGCGTTCGATGTCCTGCAACACAGGCAGATCGGCCTCGGTCGCCTGACGTATCACGCGTGCCCTTCCGTGACTTCTGGGGTCGGGTCGATTGTCGTTGATCCGGATGGAGCGCGGGTATAAACGCCTATGGCCGGAGCCAAGGTCAGCGCGGAGCCCAACAATGCTGCCCGAACCGAGAATGTGCTGCCGACCCACCCTAATATCGGCCCGCCAACGACCTGACCGGCCGCGCCCAACTGGCTTTCCATCGATAGGACCGTCGCCCGAACTCCCGGTTCGAGGTTCCGGTTCAGCCAGGCCGAATTGACCGGGCCGGCCAGTACGGTCGCGATCGTACGCAGCCACAACATCGCCACGGCCACGACCAATTGTCCGGCGACGGCGAATACGCCTACCGCAATCACCTGCACCGCAGCCAAACCAGCCATCAGGCCACGCGGATGCAGCGAGGTCAATGTGCGCGGCGATAGGCGCGCCATCAGCATTGTCGCCGCCAGTGACAACAGCGTTCCGACCAACCCGATCGCGGTGAACCAGATGACCTCACCGGATCCGCCGGCCACGCCCGGCATCCTGAACGTATCCAGCAGATGCACTGTCCACAGTCGATCGAACGCTTCGCTGGCCAGACCGCCGATCAGACTGACCAGAAGCAGGCTGCGTACCAGCCGACGCCGCCGCGCCAACGCCAGACCGGCAACGAATTGCCGCGCCAACGCGGCGAGCCGGGCCCGTTCCCCAAAACCGGCCGGGCGGAAATGATTCTCCGGCATCACCCCAAGGAGCACCGCGCTGAGCACCAGATAGCCGACACCGCCCAGAATTATCGGCAATCGCAGCCACGCTAGGCCGAGCAGACCTGCGCCGATCATGCCGGCCACCGTACCGATCTGAGCCATTTTCGTGCCACGTACGAAGATCAATGCGACGCCCGCGTCGTCGGTGTCCGCGCTCACCTCATCGGCCAGCCAGGCATCGGTCGCCCCGCTGGTGAATGTGTAACCGACGCCCCACAGCACCTGCGCGCCCAATATGGCGCCAAATGCCGGCACCGACCCTTCCAGAATCCAGCCAGCGCCCAGCAGCGCCAGACCGATCAGGATGCTGCGCCGACGGCTGTAGAGGTCGGCCACCACGCCGGTCGGTATCTCGGCCACGAAGATGACCGCCTCCAGCATCGTTCCGACCAGAACGAGTTGCAGCGGGCTCAGGCCGACCACCGTGGCCTGGTAGACGAGGTTCAGCGTGGTAACGAGCGCGAACAGCCCGGCCGTCGCGCCGGAGAGCAGCAGGTATATCGGGACGGCCGGGTTGCGTGGTGCCACTGGCACTCCCGGGCTCGTCCGACTACGTGCGCGGAGTATCCATGGGCCCGCGGGCCAGCGTCAATCGGATTTCCCGCCGAGGCCAGGGAATCGCCGGCCGACGCCGGGAATCGCTGTCGAGCCCGGGCGGTGCGGCGGCAGCTTCGGCTGGCCAAGCGAGCAGAGCTGGCCCGACTCTCCGGGCCAACCCCGTCGGTGATTCCGGCCTTACATATTTCCGGGAAATGCCAGCACCTTCATGTGTTCGCTGGGCTCGTCGCGTAACGCTTCGAAGCCTCCACTGATCACATCGGACAGTGCCAGCCGGTCGGAAATCAAGGGTTTTACGGTCACCGCACCGCGTTCCAGCAAACGGACCGCGGCCGGGAAATCGTCACTGTACGAATGCGACAGTGACGCGATTACTTCTTTTTCGCCCATCAGGAAATTCATCATGTCGACCGGTACGGTGCCGTTGAAGACACTGAGCAGTACCGCCCGGCCGCCGCGCCGAACCCAGCGCACGGCCAGTGCCGACACGTCTGATTTCCCGCTGACGTCGAACGTCACGTCCGGCGCGTCGTCCAGGTCGGCCGCCTCGATGGCCCGGTCGGCCCCCAGTTGCATGGCGAGCGCGCGCCGCTGCGGATGCGGCTCGACCACCGTGATGTCGGCGGCACCGGCCAGCCGCGCGGTCTGCGTGAGCAGCAGGCCGATCGTGCCGGCGCCGAGAATGCCGACCCGGTCGCCGATTCCGACCCGGCCGCGGCGCACTGCGCGAACCGCTACCGACAACGGTTCGGCGAAAGCGGCGATTTCCGGCTCGTTGTCGTACCGGACGCAGCTGTATTCGGGCGCCAGCACGTATTCGGCCAGCCCGCCATCGAGTCCCTGCCCGAGGGCGGCCCGCTTGGCGCACAACGTGAAATCGCCCCGCCGACACGAGTCGCAGGTGCCACAGAACAGGTTGCCATCTACCGCGACGCGAGTGCCGACCTCGAGCAGGCTGCCCGGCCCGACCTCGTCGACCACACCCACGATTTCGTGCCCCATCGTGATCGGCGGCACGGCTTGGGTCAGCGGATGTGGCGTGTCGCCGGGCATGACCAGCGGCCCGGCCAGGTACTCCTCCAGATCGGTGCCGCAGATCCCGCACACCTCAACCCGCAGCCGGGTCCACCCGACCGGCGGCGCCGCTGGCTCGGGCACCGTATCGAGTCGGACATCGCCGCGCCCGTACCACCGAATGGCCTGCATCGATTCCTCCTGCCTGACAGTTCGACGCTAGCCAACACCGGAACCTGACCACCGTCGACGTGAAGAACGGGAGAGGCCGCGAAACGGTACGAAATCTTGGCGTAAAACACACACAGCTCACAGCGTCGTGCGCAGAGTGCCCGGCCAACGACGCCTGCTTGAGGACGGCGCGTAGCCGGGAGTCTGTCGCCGGTACATGACACGATGTGGTCATGAGTGCCGAGCTGCCGCCGCTACGTCTGGTTGTTGGTGACGAAGAGTTGTTGGTGGCCCGGGCGGTGTCGGACACCATCGCAGCTGCGCGGCAGCTCGACCCGGAGACCGACGTACGGGAGATCGCGGCGGCCGATATAGAGCCGGGCGTGATCTACGACCTGCTCTCGCCGTCGCTGTTCGCGCAGCGCCGGGTGATCGTGGTGCAGCGCGCCCAGGACGCGCGGGCCGAGATCGCCGATGTGATCACCGCGTACGCCAAGAATCCGGATGACTCGATCACGCTGGTCGCGGTGCACGCCGGCGGCGCCAAGGGCAAGGCGTTGCTGGCCGCGCTGAAATCGGCCAAGGCCGACGTCGTGGAATGCAAGCCGCTGAAGGGGGCCAGCGAGCGGATCGAGTTCGTACGGGCCGAGGTAGCCCGAGCCGGCGGCAAGATCAGCCCGCCGGCCGCGGCCGCGCTGCTGGACGCGGTCGGTACGGACCTACGCGAGCTGGCGGCGGCGTGCAGTCAGCTGACGGCCGACTCCGGCGGACACATCGACGCCGATGCGGTCGCCCGGTACCACCGCGGTCGGGCCGAGGTGACCGGGTTCGCGGTCGCCGACCGAGCCGTGCTCGGCGATGTGGCCGGAGCGCTGGAAACGTTGCGGTGGGCGCTGTCGGTCGGAGTGGCGCACGTGTTGGTAGCCGACGCGCTGGCCGACGGAGTGCGGACGATCGCCCGGGTCAGTTCGGCCGGTGGCGGCAATCCGTATTCGCTGGCGACCTCGCTGGGCATGCCGCCGTGGAAGGTGAAGCGGGCTCAGAGCCAGTCCCGCGGTTGGACCGATGCCGGGTTGACCGCCGC
>JBEDUI010000282.1:0-78408 GCA_040414495.1 Mycobacteriales bacterium | reverse complement strand
CGCGGCCAGTCCACTTTCCGACAGACCGCCACAGGTCGCTCATTTCCCGGCAGCGATCACCGACAGCAGTTCGTAGCCAACGTGCGCGGCCGCGATTCCAGTGATTTCAGCATGATCGTAGGCCGGCGCGACCTCGACGATGTCGGCGCCGACCAGGTGAACGTCGGCCAGTGACCGCAGCGTAGCCAGCAATTCCCGGGTGCTCAGCCCGCCGGCTTCGGGGGTTCCGGTACCGGGCGCGTGGGCCGGGTCGAGTACGTCGATATCGACCGACACGTACACCGGCGCCTCGCCGATCCGCTGATGCAGCAGGTCTACGACGCCGACTGTGCCGACCGAGTCGTAGTCCACACAGGACACGATGGTGAAACCGAGGTCGCGGTCGTCGCTCAGATCGCTGGCGGCGTAGAGCGGACCGCGTACTCCTATGTGGATCGAATGTTCCCGGTCGATCAGGCCTTCCTCGGACGCGCGCCGAAATGGGGTGCCGTGTGTGAACGCGGCGCCGAAATACGTATCCCAGGTGTCGAGGTGCGCGTCGAAATGCACGACCGCCACCGGACCATGAACGCGGGTCGTCGCCCGTAACAGCGGCAGCGCGATCGTGTGGTCACCACCCAGCGCGAGCAGCCGCGTTCCGGAATCGATCAACGCCTCCGCCCCGGCCGTTATCTGTCCGATCGCGGTGGGAATGTCGAACGGGTTGATGGCCAGATCGCCGGCATCGGCCACCTGCTGGGCGGCGAACGGGGCCACGTCCAGGGCGGGATGGTACGGGCGAAGCAGCTTCGACGCGGCCCGGATATGGCCCGGTCCAAAGCGGGCGCCGGGCCGGTAGCTCACCCCCGAGTCGAACGGCACCCCGAGCACGGCGATATCGGCGCGTTGCACCTCGTCGAGCCGGGGGAGTCGGGCAAAGGTGGCCGGCCCGGCAAAGCGCGGCACCGTACGGGCATCGATCGGTCCAGTTGCCATCGAGAGTCCAATCTCAGCCGCCGGTGAAGCGCGCCAACCAGCGGGCCCGGCGCGTAGTCCCGGCGGTGTGCTGTTCGATGCGGTCGGCGCTGGACATGACGGACGTACCGCCGTTGATCTGCAGCCAGCGCAGCGGTTCGGGCGCCCAACGCGGCGAGCGGTGGCCGACCCAGGGCAGCCGGGTCCGTGTGGTGTCGGTCCCGGTGATCAGCTCGGCCAGGGTGCGACCGGCCAGCGCCGAGCAGGCCACGCCATCGCCGACGTAGCCGCCGGCCCAGCCCATTCCGGTCGCCCGATCCAGGCCGACCGACGGGATCCAGTCGCGCGGTACCCCGATCGGACCGCCCCACCGATGCGTGATGGCGGCCTCGCGGGTGACCGGGAACAGGTCGACCAGCGCCTCGTGTAAAGCGTTGAAAACGCCCACCTCATAGTCGAATCCGGGCCGGATACGGGAGCCGAAATGGTACGGCGCGCCGCGGCCGCCGAATACGATCCGGTCATCGGCGCTGCGCTGGGCATAGATCAGCAGATGCCGGCCGTCGGTGAACGTCTCCCGGTCGTGCCAACCGAGTTCGGACCAGACCGTCGCTGGGAGCGGTTCGGTGGCGATGATCAGCGAATACAGCGGGGCGAGGTCGCGGCGGTGGCCGGCCAGCTCGGACGTGTAGGCCTCGGTCGCCCGGATGAGGGTGCGGGCCCGGATCCGGCCCCGCGGAGTCGTCACCAGGCCGGGCCGGATCGCCGTGGCCGGTGTCTTCTCGTACAGCGTCGCGCCGGCCACCTCGGCCAGCCGGCGTACCAGCTGGGCCGGCTGGATGGTGGCGCAGTCGGGGGTGTACGCCGCGCCGCGAACCCGGCTGGCGCGGATACGTTCCAGCGCGGCGTCCCGCTCCAGCCACCGGACGTCCACACCCCAGCGGGTCGCCTCCGCGCTCTGGGCCCGCAGCCGTTCGGCTTCGGCGCAGGTCCGGGCCACCGACAGCGTTCCGCCCTTGACGTAGTCGATCCCTTCGGTACGGCAGAATTCGCCGATCGCATCGACGGTCGCGGCCAGTTCGGCCCGCAACGCCCGGGTCGGCCCGGCCCCATACCGGCGGGCCAGCGTCGGCCACCCCGTCGCGAACAGCGCCGAACACCAGCCGCCATTGCGCCCGCTCGCCCCGAACCCGGCCACTTCGCGTTCAACCACCACGACCCGGAGGGTCGGGTCGAGCCGTCCCAGGTGGTACGCGGTCCACAGCCCGGTGAAGCCGGCCCCGACGATGGCGACATCCGCCTCGATGTCCCGATCCAGCGCGGGTCGGGGCGTGACCGGTTGGGGCAACGTATCGAACCAGAGCGACAGCCCGTTCATATCAACATGGTGCGCCCCATGCTGATGATTCGGATCAAATACGCGGATCACATGCGCCCATCAAATCCGCCCATCAAATGCGCCACGAGTAATCGGTACGGGTGGCGAATTCGCGGTAATTGGCCCGTTGAAAAGCCGCACGCATCGGCCAGTTGCCGTTGTCGGTGTCGGATCGGATACGTTCGGCGCCATTGTTGGCGAGAATTCGGGTTCCGTGCGCGAGCAGATCGTCGACGTAGCGCCGGCCGCGATGCGCGGCGGAAACGCCGATTTCGGCGAGGATCGGCCGATCGCCGTTCGCCCGCGCCGACACCACGAAACCGACCAATTCGCCGGCGTTATCCGTGCCGACGGCAAACCAGTCGTAATCACCGCGATAGCCCAACGCCATGTGCAGCCGCCGACGGGCTTCGGTCTCGCGACCGTACAGTTCCCGCTTCTCCCGCATGTCGTGGTCGAGCGAACCGTCGCCGACCGCCGCGAACAGTTCGACCAGCCGTTCCTCGGTCTGATCGCGGGCCGGCTCGTACCGCAACCGGCCACTGTCCTCGGGCAGGGCACCGCCCGTCCATTCGATGCGCACCCGATCGATCGCGAGGCTGAATCCGGCCTGAAGCAGCGCCGCGGCCCGCAGTTCGTTGGTCCGCGCCCGGTTTTCGCCGCCCTCCCTCGGATTGGTGAGCATCGCCTTGGCCTCGGTCAACCCGAGCTGGCAGCGGGTGTGCTCGATCAGCGCCGCCGCCGCTTCGGCGTCGACCACGCTGAGTACGTCGACCAGCATCGGTACATCGGTGTGCGGCCTGGCCCACCACGAGACGCTGGCCAGGAGTCGCCCGGCCGAATCCTCAGCGCTGCTGCACCATTCGGTCTTGATCGTCCCGTCGGCCAGGCATTCGCTGACCAACGTCAGATCGCGCAGCGGATCATCGCTGGCCGCGCACAGCGCGCCGATTCGTTCCGGAGTGGCACCCTCGAGCGTACGAAATACCAGGGGCAAGGGAACCTCCATTGTGGAGGCGCCTTGGCCGAGCTCAGGCGGCGCGAATGGAGCGGAGATGCGCCACGCGTGAACATTTGGCCATGACGCCTCCTCACTCTTGATTGCTCAGGACGATCCCGATTCTGCCACAGCGCACGCTAGGGTGTACGCCGTGGCTTGATCTCCATCAACTGCCGACCCGCGCCGCAACGCATCCGCCTGCGGCGATTTCGCCATTGTCTGGAGATCAGCATTGTTCACGCAAAATCCCGCTGTTGTTGAAGAAGCGCTCATCGAGCATTGGGGTCTGCCGCGCCCGCTGTTGCTCGCCAATACGTTTTCGCGAGGGGTCACCGCCGATATCTGGCTGGTCCGGGACGGCTCCGGAATGCAGTACGTCGCGAAATTCGCGTACGACTCCCAAGCCGCGTTCGAAGCCGGTTTACGCATCGCCGAACACGTCCAGCAATCCACCGGATTGCGCACCGGCCGACCGATCAGGGACCGCAACCAGGATCTGACCGTGATGCTGCCCAGCGTTCCCGGTGAGCGCCATCCGCTGGCCCTGCTGGAATACGGTCGACGGCGTACCGGCGCAGCTGTGCGCGACCGAGGCCGCTGATCTACTCGCGACAGTACACAGTGGACTGCGTGGTACGGACGCGACCAGCACGCATGCGGTTTTCGACTATCTCACCGATGACTCCGTCGATTTCGCCGCGGCGCCGGCAATCCGGCCGGTCCTGCACCGCATTGTGGACGACGTCCGCGATTGCCCGGACCTGACCTGGGGGACGTGTTATGGCGACGGCCCGGAGGCGATCCGGACCGGCGACGGCCAGATCGCGCACATCGACTGGGGTGGCGTGCTGCATGCCCCGCTGCTGTGGGATGTCGCCGACTGGATGGACGGTTACACCGACCCGGACCAGCAGCGGTTCGTGGATGCCTGCCGTCGCGGGATCGCGGAAATCGGAGCTGATGAGTTCGCGCACCTGGACAAGCTGCGCCGGCTCCGGGATGCGCGCACGCTGCGATTTGCGGCGTACCGCGTTTTACGCGCCGACCACTATCGAACGACCGCGGAACGCGATCTCGAGCGATTTCGGTGGTACGCCGCCCGCCTCGGGATTCAGCTGCGCTGATCGGCGATTCGGCCGGCATTCATTGCACCGACCGTGATGCCAGGGTGGGTTGGCGGGCGATATTTTGCAGTGGTGTCACGGTCGCTGCAATTGCTGGGTCGGAGGGAGCGTTGGTGTCGCGTTCGCTGCGCTGATCGTCGTGGCCGGCATTCATTGCAGCGACAGTGATGCCAGGGTGGGTTGGCGGGCGATATTTTGCAGTGGTGTCACGGTCGCTGCAATTGCTGGGTCGGAGGGAGCCCTGGCGTCACGCTCGCTGCAGTTGCGGCGCGCAGGGCGCTCTGGGCGGCCGGTTGGCTAGGCTGTGGAATCACGAAACCGAGGAGCTGGGACGAGATGGCCACCGCGTACGTCGAGATCAACCCGACCGCAACGATCGGCACCGTCGATCCGATGATTTACGGCCATTTCCTCGAGTCGAATTTCTTCGGCAATATCGAGGGCGGCGTTTTCGACGAGGGTTCACCGCTCGCCCTCGACTCAGACGGACCCACAGACGGCCTGCGCACCGATGTCATCGCGACCTGCCGTGAACTCGGGCTGCCGATCGTGCGTTGGCCCGGCGGGAACTTCGCTTCCGCGTACCACTGGAAGGACGGCATCGGGCCGCGCGCCCACCGGCCGCGCCGACTCGAATTGGCCTGGCACGGAACCGAATCCAACCGCTTTGGCACCGACGAATTCCTGGCCTGGTGCGACCAGGTGCGCACCGAGCCGTACCTGGTCAACAGCGCCCGCGATATCGACGAGGCAATTCATTGGCTGGAATACACGAATTCCACCGCCGACACCGCCTACGCCCGACTGCGGGCACAGCACGGCCATCCGCAGCCGTACGACGTGCGGTACTGGGGAATCGGCAACGAGGTGTACGGCGACTGGC
Source organism: Mycobacteriales bacterium (assembly GCA_040414495.1). Lineage (GTDB taxonomy): Bacteria > Actinomycetota > Actinomycetes > Mycobacteriales > QHCD01 > DATAVB01. The sequence continues at coordinate 73,069 of JBEDUI010000282.1, read as the reverse complement.
AGGTCGGGCACCGCAGCGCGGAGCGTTATGCCCAGGACGCCCGGGAACACGCGACTTTCCTGCGTGCGGTCGATCCGCGGTTGCGTCTTATCGGGGTCGGCAACGAGCGCGAGGATTGGGTCGAACCGTTGCTGCGTCAGGCCGGCAATCTGCTCGATTACGTATCGGTGCATTTCTATGGTGCTAGCACGCATTTGTTCCATGGCGCGGCGGATTTCGATGATGTCGTGGCGCAGTCGATATACGTTGAAGAGCGGCTGGAGGCGACCGCCCGGATGGTGGAAAGCCTGGCCGCGCAGGCCGGGGTCGAGCGGCCGATCTCGCTGGCCATGGACGAATGGAACATGCGTCATCTCGAGCCGACCAGTTGGCCCGAGCCCGAGGCCGGCCCGGACGGCGGAATTGCCGACCGGCACACCGAAAACGCCAACGATGAGTTCCGGGTGAATCGCTGGAGCCCGCGAACTCTGGCCGATGCATTGTTCTACGCCGGTGTATTTCACGCCCTGCACCGTCTGAGTGGGCTGCCGGTCGCGCCGCGCATGGCCAATACGGTGAACCTCATCAACGCCAACGCCCTGATCGCGGTGCGGGACAGCGGTTTGGCCCGGTCAGCCACGTACCACGTCTGGGATCTATACCAGAACCATCTAGGGCCGACCGTCCTCGACGTGACGGTCGAATCGCCGGCCCGTCGCCGCGCGATCCGGCAGGGCGATAACCGCTTGCCTGACGGCGGTTTCGCCACCCGTGGTGGGGTGGTGCCGGCGTTGGACGTTATCGCAACACGGTCCGAATCGCTGATTCAACTCGCGGTGATCAATCGGCACGGCGAGCAGAACATCGACACAAGGTTGCGGCTGGCCGGTGGTGAGCTGCCGAATCACGCCCACGTACGGGAGATCCGCGCCGCCGATGTGCTGGCCAGCAACAGCGTGACGGCGCCGAACGTGGTCACGCTGGTCGATCGCGGCCGGGTTGACCTGGAATCGGGAACGTACGAATTTCCAGCGCATTCGATCACGGCGTTGTCATTCGACGTCAGCTAGGCGCAGTCGTTGGAGGGCCGCTCCGACCTGGGATTCCTTGAGCCCGTGCATGATCACCGAGCCGCCGAAACCGGCCTGCCGTAGCGTTTCCAGAAAGCTCTCCCACGGCAGGTCGCCCTCGGCAACGGCCGCGAACCGCCCCGATTCGCTGATGTCCTTGGCATGCGCCAACCCGATATCGGGACCGAGTAGCTGGGCGGCGTGGGCAAAGACGGCCGAGGCCTCCGAAAGCCGGCGCGATGGATCGGACACGTCGAACAGGTTCGCGCCGTCGAAGATGATTTTCAGCCGGGGCGAGCCCACCTCGTCCAATAGCCGCCTCGCCAAATCGGCGCTGCTGATGACGTTGCTGATTTCCGGTTCGACGCCCAAGACGAGGTCGTGCGCATCGGCCAGCGCCACGGCCTGTTCCACAGTGGACCGCATGTCCCGCCAGGCCGCGTCGGTGGTGTTGTCCGGGTGGCGTCGCCACATGTTCTCGGGATCCCGGGTGCCCGTGCACAGCGTGATCATCGGCGTGCCGAGCTTCGGCGCGGCCGCGGCCAATACGGCGAAACGGCGCAACCCGTCGGCCCGATGGGCCGGGTCGGGGTGGGCCATGTTGAACGTGCCTTCCAGCGCGGCGATGTCCACGCCGCGTTCGGCCGCGGCACGCCGGACCCGCACGGCCAGCGCGTCCGGAATTTCCGACGGCAGCGGACCCGGGCCAACCACTGACATATCGAATTGCGTCGAGGTCAACCCGTAATCACGCAGCGCGTCGAAGGTCTCCTCGACGCTCGCGCGCGGAAAAACGCTGGCGAAGATCCCGAGCCGCATGGCACATCCCTCGTCCGGACCGAACAGCCGACGCACCTAGTCAATCGCATCCGGGGCGCCGGCGTCTGCACCCGCGACCGGAACCGGTTTCGATACGGCGCTCTGCCGCCGGAAATGCCGACGGCAGAGCGCGCACTCAGCTGGCGAGCACCTTGGCCTTGGCCTGCTGGTACTCCTCTTCGGTGATGTCGCCGTGGTTACGTAGCCCGGCCAGCTTCTCCAGCTCGCTGGCTCCGCTTGCCCCGCCGCCATTCCCGACCGACGACGGTTCGCTGGCGGCGTCGCGGATGTAGGAGCGGAATTCCTGTTCCGAACGTTGCGCGCGCCGAGCCTCGCGTTCGCCCATTCCTGGGCCCCGCGCGATCAGGTACACGAAGACGCCCAGGAAAGGCAGGATGATGACGAAGATCAGCCAACCGGCCTTGCCCCAGCCGCTCAGGTTGTCGTCGCGGAAAATGTCGGCAATGACCCGGAAGAGGATAATGAACCACAGAATCCACAAAAAGAACCACAACATGGTGAGAAAGGTGTCGAGCAGTGGATAGTTCACCGCGGGCCTCCGCTTTGTGGTCTGCCGCAGTGGCCAGCGACAGACGCCGGATGTGATATCTCCACGGTGGACGCACCACGCTGTCCGGGCACCACCCAAAACGGGTGAATGTTGCCGACCCTCATTCAGCGAACAAAACCGCTTTCATATACGCGGTGTCGAAATACTCTGTGACAGCGGTGATCGCGCGATTCTCGACGTGAAAGACCACGGCGTAGTCATTCTCGTATGGTGTGCCGTCGCGGGCGGTGGCGTGGCTGGTCCATTGGGCCACCGCGTACTGGCCGTCGGCGATGATCCGGTGCAGGTCCTGGGTCACCGGCGCGTCCGGGTCCAAGCGGGCCACGACCCGGGCGAGGAAACCGTCGAGAATCTCCGCCGGTCCGGTCCAGGTGCCCGATACCGGCATTCCGCCGCGCAACGTCCAGGTCGCGTCCGGGGCAAAGCTGGCCCGCAGCGCCTCCAGATCGCCGCGACCCAAGGCTTTCACGTAATCGGCGACGACAGCGCGGGTCTGTTCCGTGGTTGATGACATCATTTGCTCCATTGTGGATTGTCCTAGTTGGACAGAGTGAGTACGGCGTTGCCGCGCAGCCGCCGATTGCGGATGTCCTCGATCACCTCGGCGGTGCGGTCCCACGGCAGCACGCTGCCGATTTCCGGGTGCAGCCGGCCGGCGGCGACCAGACGCACGAGCGTGGCCAGGTCGGCGCTGTCGGTCCGATCGCTGCGGGTGTAGTCGAACTGCACTATCGGCGCTCCGGCCGTGCCATCGACCCAGTCGAAGAAATCCAGCGTGACCGGTTGCCGACTCGCCTGGCCGAACCAGATGACCTTCCCTTGTGGACGGACCTTGCGGCGTACCAGGGCCAGCGTGTCACCGCCGACCGACTCCATCGCCACGTCGAACCAACCGGTCGTATCGGCCACGTCGGTCACGGTCACCGCGCCGAACTCCCGAAGTCGGGCACCGCGCTCCGCCGCGGCCGATACCGCCACGACCTCCGCCCCAGCCGCTGCCGCCAACTCCACGACGTAATGCCCGACCCCACCGCTGGCGCCGGTGATCAGCAATCGGCGGCCGATCAGCGCGCCCGCCGTACGCAGCAACCGGACTGCGGTCAGCCCGGCCAGCGGCAACGCCGCTGCTGTGGTCATCTCGAGACCATCGGGCAGCACGGCCAAGCTGTCCAACGGGACCGCGACCCGCTCGGCCCAGCCAGCGCCTGGCACGTGCCCGACCATCCGGGTGCCGACGGCGGGACCGGAACCGTCGGCCGCGGCCACGACCACCCGTCCGGCCACGTCCTTGCCGGGCCGGCCAGCGTTTGGACGCTCCAGCAGGAACGTCTCGCCCCGGTTGACCGAATACGCCGCCACCTCGATGACCGGTTCGTCCGGCGCCGGCGTGGGTTCGGGGACCTCGGCCACCTGGACCGAGCCGCCACAGGGAATCATCGCCTTCATCTGGGCCTCCTGGGTCCGTTGCCCCATGAGTCTCGCGCCCGTAGTCTCTTTCTGGAAGTAGGCAGTCAATAGTGCTGTAGGCACCTGGAAGTGACCAAGCCATGAGCGTTCACACCGCGTCCCCTGATGGGCGCTTCGACGTACTGGCCGCGGCCTGCCCGACCCGCCAGGTCATCACCCGGATCGGGGACCGGTGGAGCCTGCTTGTGCTCTACGCCCTTGAGGGCGGCACCATGCGGTTTCAGGAATTGCGGCGCGCCGTCGACGGGATCAGCCAGAAGATGCTCACCCAGACCGTGCGCGGCCTCGAGCGGGACGGATTGGTGCACCGCGAGGTTTACGCCAGCGTCCCGCCGAAGGTCGAATACGACCTCACTCCGATGGGTCGCAGCCTTTCCGCGCACATCGCCCTGATCCGATCCTGGGCGTACGAGCACATGGATGCGATCGAGACGGCCCGGCTGGAATTCGACACCCGCGAAGCCTGACATTCACGCTCCGAAAGTTGATCATGAAGTTACAGGCGAACCTCTCGGCGTGTCGTCGGCGTGTCGCGCAGGAGACTTCATGATCAACTTTCAGCAGCAGTGTGGGACCGGCGGAGCAGCGGGCTGTACGAGCTATTCGGGCGGCGGTGCGAGTCGATAACCGACCGACGGGTCGTTCTGCAGGAATTTCCCGTCCTCGTCGTGCAGCTTTTTACGAATCCGGTACGCGTACACCTTCAGATAGTGCAGCTCGCGTTCGTACGCCGGACCCCATACGTTTTCCAGAATCATCCGGCGGGTGCAGACCTTGCCGACGTGCCGGGCCAGAAAAGCGAGAAAATCGAATTCCCGTGGCGTCAGATCGACCGGGCGGCCCTCGTACGTGGCCTCGTAATGCAGCAAATCCAGGTGCAACGGCCCGACCTCGAGCTGGGTGGAATTCTCCCGGTCGGCGTCGCTGGTCTGGTGCCGGATCGCGACCCGGACCCGGGCGTCCAGCTCGCGCATGCCGAACGGCTTGGTCATGTAGTCATCGGCGCCGCCGTCCAGCGCATCGACCTTGCGGTCCTCGGAACTGGTGGCCGAGAGAACCACGATCGGGATATCGGTCCAACTGCGAATCCGGCTGCAGACATCCAGGCCGTCCAGGTCCGGCAGGCCCAGGTCGAGAATGATGACCTCGGGTTTGTTCAGCGCCACCTCGCTGAGCCCTTCGTTGCCGGTTTCGGCGGTGAGCACGGTGTGGCCCAGCGCCTGCAGGCCCACTGTGCAGGCGTTCAGTAGGTCGACATCGTCGTCAATGATGAGGATGCGAGACAACCTGTGGCTCCTCGGGTAGGGCCGCTGCGACCGGCAGCGTGAAACGGAACCGCGCGCCGCCGCCGGGTGCGTCCTCGACCCAGATGCGTTGCGCGTGTGCCTCGATAAAAGCCTTGGCGATGGCCAGGCCCAGTCCGGTGCCGGAGTCGCCGGCGCGCCGGATGAACAGGCCGAAGATCTCGCTGCGCCGGTCGGGACTCACGCCCGGACCATGATCGGTGACCGACACCGTGATCGTGTCCGGCCGGGTCAACTCGGCGGCGATCATGATCGGCGCGCCCTTGGGACTGTACCGAGCGGCGTTCTCCAGCAGGTTGACCACAACGCGGGAAATCAGCATCAGGTCGACGTCGATCGGGGGCAGGTCGGGCGGCAGATCCACCTGCGGCGGCCGGTTGCGCAGAGCCGGGCCCAGGTCACCGACCACAGTGGACAGCAGGTCGGCCAGCGAGGTGATCGTGCGCCGCGGCTGCAGCATCCCGGCCTGCACCCGGCTCATATCCAGCAGGCTGCTGACCAGTACCGCGAGCCGGTCGACCTGCCCGTCAATCAACGCGGCCAAGCCCCGTCGTGCAACTGGGTCGATGTCCAGGGCCGGGTCGGCCAGGCTGGAGGAGGAGGCTTTGATCGAAGCCAACGGCGCGCGCAGGTCGTGCGAGACCGCGGCCACCAGCATCCGGGCCAGCCGCTCGACCTCCTCGGTCAGTTCGGTATGCAGCGCCTGTTCGCGCAGCTGCGCCCGTTCCACCGCCAGGGCGATCTGGTTCGCGAACAGCAGCAATGGTTCGCGGTCCTGACTGGCTAGCTTCCGGCCGGAGACGACCAGCAGCCCGATCGGCCGGCCGGCCGCGATCAGCGCCAACGTAAAGAGATCGCCCGATTCGGAGCGGTAGGTATCCAGACTGGCCAGCTCGCCCGGGCGGGGCAGCACCCGAGCCTGCTGGGCGGCGGTCAGCGGCGCGCCGGCGGCGGCGACGATGTCCAACACACCGTCGCGGGGGAGCAGCAGCGCGACCTGCCGGGCGTCGAACAGGTCGTGCAGCGTGGTGACGATCACCGACAGCAGCTCATCGAGCGGTTTGTCCTCGACCAGCAGACCGGACAGCTCGAACAGCTCACGGATCTCGTTGCCGCGCCGACTTGCTTTTTCCCGGGCCGAGTTCATCCCGGCCACCACGCGGGCGACCGGCAGCATCACCACGGCGTACACACCCAGCGCCGTCCAGTTCTCCAGCGCACCGACGTTGAGGGTCAGATACGGCGGAATGAACAGGAAGTCGTAAACCAGGAACCCGAACGTGACGCTCACCGCGCCGGCGACAAAACCGCCCGCAACCACACCGATAACGACCGGAACCACCAGCACCAGGGCGCTGGTGGCGATGCTGAGGTGCTCGCGCAACGGCAGCATGATCGCGGTCAGCACGGCGATGCTGGCCAGCGCCGCCAATGAGCCGATCAGATTGCGTCGCATCGTTGTGTGGTCCGTGGTCACATCCTCCTGCCAGCCTTATCCAGTATTGCTCACCGGTCGGAGTCCACCCTGCGGCCGGCGGCTTCGTAGCAGGGCGGCTCCTTCGGTACGAGCGGCGGCTGCGACCGGGCGATGATGTGTACGTCGATGCCCGCGGCCGAGGCTAGTCGGGAGATCCGTTTGACCCGGGACCCTCGGCTGAGCAGTTCCTGCCACCGGCTGCGTTGGCTCGGTCCGAGCACGATCTGGGTGATCTGGCGCTGCCGAGCGAACTCCATCAGCGCCTGAGCCGGATCGTCGGCCCGGATCTGTGTCCACTGTGCTCCGACGTCGTGACCGAGTTGCTTCAGCGAACCGATGCCGTCGTCCGCGCTGGGCCGGGCGTCGCCGGTGACCACGTGCACCAGGTGCAGGTCGGCCTTGAACCGGGCCGCCATCCGGCAGGCCCGGCGGATCACCGCATCGGTGCCCGGGGCTGCGGTGACGCCGACCAGAATGCGTTCGGCGGTTTCCCACAGCGCTTGGGTTTCGGTCTGTTGCAGGGCTTCGACGAGTTCCTCGTCGGTTTCGTCGGCCAGAAACCGCAGGGTCAATTCGCGTAGCGCGGTGAGGTTGTCGGTACGGAAGAAATGACTGAGCGCGTGCTGTACGGACTCGGTCGGGTAGATATTGCCGTGCACCATTCGACGGCGCAGCTGCTCGGGGGAGGAGTCGACCAGCTCGATCTGCCCGGCCTGCCGGACAACGGTGTCCGGCACGCGTTCGCGGACCGCCACACCGGTGATCCGTTCCACCGTGTCGGCGATGCTCTCCAGGTGCTGGATGTTGACGGTCGTGATGACGTCGATGTCGGCGGCCAGCAGTTCGCGAATGTCCTGCCACCGCTTGTCGTTGCGTCCCGAGCCGGGCACGTTGGTGTGGGCGAGCTCATCGACGAGGGCGATTTCGGGGTGGCGGGCGAGGATCGCGTCGAGGTCCATTTCCTCGAACGTGGCGCCGCGGTATTCCACCGTTTTACGCGGAATGATTTCCAGGCCCGCCGTTTTGGCCTCGGTCACCGGCCGGCCGTGCGATTCCACGAATCCGATCACGACGTCGCGGCCGCGGTGGGCCCGGCGATGTCCTTCCTGCAGCATCGCGCAGGTTTTGCCAACACCGGCGGCCGCGCCGAGGTAGATACGGAAATGGCCGACGGCCTCGACGATTTCCCTGGCTTCGTGGTGCTCCGGTCGCCGGTCCTTCGCGGCCAGCGGCCGCGCACTGTCCGCCCCGGACTCCGGCTCCAGGCGGTAGCGCGGATTCCACACGACCGGGCGGTCGCCGCGCAGGCCGGCCCGCCCCTCCACCGCGATTCGCACCCCGGTCCGCAGGCCAGCCACGGCGCGGCGACCGAGGTAGACGATATCCAACCGGCCGGTGCCGTCGTCCACAGTGCACTCGTAGCCGTAGGCGCGGCCGACCGAAATGGTCGCGGTCGCCACGATCGTGCCGGTGATGTGCAGGGAGCGCGGCGCGATGATCTCGGCCACGTGCCGGGCGAGGAAGTCCTCGCCCGGCAGCAGCGTGGTTGTCTGCGGGTTTCTCATCGCAAGCCGACGAGCGCCTCGTTGAGTTCCAGCACATTCACCGTGGAATTGCCCAGGAACCCGTACTGTGGACCGTTCTTGTGCTCGTCGACCAACTGCCGCACCTGCTGGGTGGGCAGGTGCCGGGCGGAGGCGACGTTCGCGACCTGCGCGTAAGCGTCGGCCGGCGTGATGTCCGGGTCGACCCCACTGCCGGATGTGGTGACCAGGTTCGAGGAGATCGCGACGCCCTGTTTCTGCAGAGCCGCCTTTTCCTTCTTTACCGCGTCAACCAGCGCCTTCGAGCGCGGGCCGAGGTTCGAACCACCGGTCACCATCGGGTCGTCGGAGTCGGCCCGGCCGTGAAACCACTGTGGACCAGACCACTGCTGCCCGACCAGCGACGAGCCGTTCTTACCGATCGAACCGTTGGCGTTGTGGGAAAAGAGCGCCTGCCCGATCCCGGTCTCGGCCAACGGATAGGCCAATCCGAGCAGTACGAAGAACGCAATGGAAATCAACACCGCGCGGCGTAAGTTCAGCAACATCAGAAAGCTCCGGTGGCGGTGAGGATCAGGTCGATGATCTTGATTCCGGCGAACGGCAGGATCAGTCCGCCGACGCCGTAGATGAGCACGTTGCGCCGCAGGATCGCCGTGGCGCTGCTGGCTCGGAACCGCACGCCGCGCAGGGCGAGCGGAATCAACGCGACAATGATCAGCGCGTTGAAAATGACCGCGGAAAGGATGGCGCTCTGCGGACTGTGCAGGTCCATGATGTTCAGGGCCTTCAGCTGCGGATACGTCGCCAGGAACAGGGCCGGAATAATGGCGAAGTATTTCGCCACGTCGTTCGCGATGGAAAACGTGGTGAGCGCGCCCCGGGTGATCAGCAGCTGCTTTCCGATCTCGACGATCTCAATGAGCTTGGTCGGGTTGGAATCGAGGTCGACCATGTTGCCGGCCTCTTTCGCCGCGGTGGTACCGGTGTTCATCGCGACGCCGACGTCGGCCTGGGCCAGCGCTGGCGCGTCGTTGGTGCCGTCACCGGTCATCGCGACCAGTTTGCCGCCCTCCTGCTCGGTCTTGATGAGCTGCATTTTCGCGTCCGGTGTGGCCTCGGCGAGGTAGTCGTCAACGCCGGCCTCCTGGGCGATCGCGGCCGCGGTCAGCGGGTTGTCGCCGGTGATCATGACGGTACGAATACCGATCCGGCGCATTTCGGCGAACCGTTCCGCGATGCCCTGCTTGACCACGTCCTTGAGTTCCACCACGCCCAGTACGTGGGTTCCGTCGGCGACCACGAGCGGGGTGGATCCGGCCCGGGAAACCCGTTCCACGATCTGGTCGAGTTCGGCCGGAACAATGCCGCCCTGCTCGCTCACCCAGCGCTTCACCGCCTCGGCCGCACCCTTGCGAATTTCGCGGCCCTCGATAGTCAGCCCGGACATTCTGGTGGTGGCGCTGAACGGTACGAATACATGCTCGGGGGCCAGATCCCGTTCCCTGATACCGCACCGCTCCTTGGCCAGCACGACGATCGAACGGCCCTCGGGCGTTTCGTCGGCCAGCGATGACAATTGCGCCGCGCTGGCCAATTCCTGCTCGTCGTGGCCGTCGACCGGATGGAATGTCGAGGCCATGCGGTTTCCCAGCGTGATTGTGCCGGTCTTGTCCAACAGCAGCGTCTGCACGTCGCCAGCCGCCTCGACGGCGCGACCGCTCATCGCCAGCACATTTCGTTGCACGAGCCGGTCCATGCCGGCCACACCGATCGCCGAGAGCAGCGCCCCGATGGTGGTCGGAATAAGACACACGATCAACGCGACAAGCACGATCACGGCGACGCTGGCACCGGCGAAATGACCGAACGGAGCGAGCACAACCACAACCGGAACGAAGATAATCGTCAATGCCGCCAACAGAATCGTCAGCGCGATTTCGTTCGGTGTCTTCTGCCGCCGCGCCCCTTCGACCAGACCGATCATCCGGTCCAGGAACGTGTGTCCGGGCTCGGCTGTGATCCGTACGACGATCCGGTCGGAAAGGACCTTGGTACCGCCGGTGACCGCGGACCGGTCGCCGCCGGATTCGCGGATGACCGGCGCGGATTCACCGGTGATCGCCGATTCATCGATCGAGGCCGCGCCCTCGGTAATTTCCCCGTCGGAGGGAATCACGTCACCGGCCTCACACACCACCAGGTCGCCCAGGGACAGTTCGGCCGCGGCGACGGCTTCTTCGGTTGCGTCGGGCCGCAGCCGCCGGGCATCGGTCTGGGTACGGGTTTTACGCAGCGCGTCGGCCTGCGCCTTTCCCCGTCCCTCGGCCATTGCCTCGGCGAAATTGGCGAACAGCACGGTCAACAGCAACCAGATGAATACCAGCCACGCGAATACGCTGGAATGCGCGAACGATTCGACCAGCGTGATGACGGTGCCGATCAGCACGACGAACATCACCGGATTCTTGATCTGCTGGCGCGGATCAAGCTTGCGTACGGCCTCGATCGCCGAGTGCCGCATGATTTCCGGGTCGAACAGGCTGCGCCGGTTCACGACGCCGCGTGGCCCGGACCCGCCGGGTTCACCATTGGAGCCAGGTCCGGCCGACTGGCGACTTTCCTGGTGCAGGACGCCGCTTTCAGACATTAGAATAACCTTTCCTGTCGGCGTAGGCCGCCGGCGCAAGGCCCGTCACAGTAGACGTGGAGATAGGGGTGCACATCAGAAGAACTGCCCGTGACTGAGCTGTTCGACAATCGGGCCGAGCGATACGGCCGGGAAGAACGTCAGACCGCCGACGATCAGAATCACGCCGGTCAACAAGCCGACGAAGATCGGCTTGTCAGTACGGAACGTACCCAGCCCGGCCGCGACGACCTTCTTGGCCGCCAGGCTTCCGGCCAACGCCAGCACCGGAATGATGATCGCGAACCGGCCCATGAGCAGGCCGATCGTGCCGGTGATGTTGTAGAACGCCGAGTTGGCGGACAGTCCACCGAATGCGGACCCGTTGTTGTTCGTTTGCGAGGTGTAGGCGTACAGGATCTCGCTGAAACCGTGCGGTCCATTATTGAGCGGGCCTATCTGTCCAGCATGGACAGACACCGCTATCGCGGTCAGCACCAACACGGTGATGGGCATGACCAGGACGCCCAGGGCGGCCAGCTTCACCTCCCTGGCCTGTATTTTCTTGCCTAAGTACTCCGGTGTTCGGCCAACCATCAACCCGCCGATAAAGACCGTGATAACGGCGAACAGCAATATCGAATACAGGCCGGTGCCGACACCGCCCGGGCTGACCTCACCGAGCATCATGCCGGTGAGCATGGCGAATCCGCCCATGGGCGTGTAGGAATCGGCGGCCGAGTCGACACTTCCGGTCGAGGTCTGGGTGGAGGTTACGTCGTAGAGCGAGGAGGACAAGGGGCCGAATCTGGTCTCCTTGCCTTCCATATTTCCGCCCGGTTGTTGGGTGACACCGGCGGCGCTCACGGCCGGATTGCCCTGGTGCTCGGACGTCGCGGCGATGCTCAGCCAGCCACCGAAGATCACGGCCATGACGGCGAGAATCGCCACACCCTGGCGCAGGCTGAACACCATCTTGCCGAAGGTGTAGGTCAACGCGACCGGGATGCACAGAATCAGCAGGCAGGACAGGAAATTCGTCAGTCCGGTCGGGTTTTCGAACGGACCGGCGCCGTTGGCGTTGAAGAAGCCGCCGCCGTTCGTGCCCAACTGCTTGATGACCTCCTGGGAGGCGATCGGGCCGCGCGGCAGCGTCTGGCTCACGCCGTTCAGCGCGTCGTGCACGTGCGCCGGGCCGGACAGCGTCTGCAACGCGCCCTGGCCGACGAAGACGATCGCCGCGATAAAGGCGATCGGCAGCAGCACGTACAGCGTGCCGCGGCTCAAATCGACCCAGAAATTGCCGATCGTCTTCGAACCCTTGCGGGCAAATCCCCGTATCAACGCCACTGCGACCGCGATGCCGACGGCCGCGGACAGGAAGTTCTGGACCGCCAACGCGCCCATCTGCGAGAGATAGGACATCGTCGACTCACCGGAATAGGCCTGCCAGTTCGTGTTGGTGACGAACGACACGGCCGTGTTCCAGGACAGCGACTGGGTCACTCCGGGTTGGTGTTGCGGGTTGAACGGCAGATGGCCCTGCAACCGGAAAATGCCGTAGCTGATCAGCAACGCGACCCCGGAGAACCAGATCACCGACGCCGCGTACCGCTGCCACGATTGTTCGCTCTTCGGGTCCACCCGCAAGAGCCGGTATAGCGGGCGTTCGGCCCATGCCAACCATCGCGTGCGGCCGTCGAAAACCGCGACCATATAGGCGCCGAGAAAACGCCAGCACAAGCCGAGAGCTACTACCAGGGCGATAATCGTCCAGGTAAAGGACATTAGAACCACTCAGCCTTGAAGAGGGCGACGCCGAGATAGATGAACACGGCGATCGACAGAATGAAGAGAACTATTTCGGAGGCGCTCACACCCGCTCCAGTCCCCAGATCAACCCGAGACCCAGACCGATGAAAGCGATGATCCCGATAACCACAAGAACGTCAGCCATGACATCAGCATCGGTCCGGGTGGGGTAACCACGAGGTAAAGGAGACGGCGCCCGCGGTAGAAAATCGGTGAACGTCGCGATTCGGTGTAACGGTGGCGACGCAAGCGGACCGTGCGGTGACCAATCCATTACCCACCGGTGGCCGACCGATCGGCGCCGTGGTCCACTGTGGTGGTGCTGGGCTGACGACGCGGGGAGCGACCGTGCTGGTTGACAACGGCATCTACGTGGACGGGCATCGGAAGGCGACGCCGACGAGCCTGGACGAGACGTACCAATTGCTGCGCCAGTACGGCGGGATGGCCTGGATCGGGCTCTACCGTCCGGATGAGAGCGAGCTGCGGTCGGTGGCCGGCGAGTTCGACCTGCACAAGCTGGCGGTCGAGGACGCGATTTCCGCGCACCAACGGCCGAAGCTGGAGCGGTACGGCTCCACGCTGTTCGTCGTGTTGCGTCCGGCCCGGTATCTCGATGACAGCGAGAAGGTGGAGTTCGGCGAGCTGCACGCGTTCATCGGTCCGGATTTCGTCGTCACCGTGCGGCACGCCGAAACGCCGGACCTGCATCAGGTTCGGCGCCGGCTGGAGAACTCAGCCGAGCTGCTGCGGTCGGGCCCGGAAGCCGTGCTATACGCGGTGTTGGACCAGCTCGTGGACGAATACGGGCCGGTCGTGGCCGGGCTGGAGAACGACATCGACGAGATCGAGGACCAGCTTTTCAGCGGCGATCCCGCCGTATCCCGCCGTATCTACGACCTCTTCCGCGAGGTCATGGAGTTTCAACGGGCAACTCACCCGCTGGTGGACATGCTGGAACGGCTGCACCAGGGCGTCGACAAGCACGAAGTGGACGTTGAGTTGCAGCGCAACCTGCGCGACGTGCTCGACCACTCGATCCGGGTCGTCGAACGGGCCGACGCCTTCCGCGCGTTGCTGCAGAATGCGTTGACCGTCCACACGACACTCGTCGGTCAGCAGCAGAACGACGAGATGCGGACGCTGACCGAGGCGAGCCTGGCCCAGAACGAAGAAGTGAAACGGATCTCGGCCTGGGCGGCGATCCTGTTCGCGCCCACGCTGGTCGGGACGATCTACGGCATGAACTTCGTGCACATGCCCGAGTTGACCTGGATCGCCGGCTATCCGTTCGCGTTGGCCCTGATGCTCATCACGTCCGGCGCGCTCTACCTGGTCTTCAAGAAGCGCAAGTGGCTGTGAGGCAAAGGGCGACCTCCCGGGGGTTCAGCCGGTGGACGTTCCATTGTGGAATATCGTCCGCCCGGTGAACGCGCACCCGGGAGGCCTGATAGGTCCCTTCAGATATTCAGATTCAGGAAATCATCGCCTTCCCCAGCGGCGGGCGCATCTTCGCCTTGGAATTCATTGCGGTGAACGCCACATTGAGGAACGCATAGAACCCTAACAACGAGAACACCAACGCGATGTAGCCAGCTGCCTTGAGCAGGTTGGTATCCGCGGCGAAGAATGACGACGCCGCCAGACACAGCGCGACCACCACGAGCGCAACCACCGCTGGATACACAATCGGCAGCATCAAACACGGAATGAGCAGGAAGAAGAACAGCGCAGCCCAGGCGATGAAGAACAGCTTCTCAACGCTGACGACCTGCAGGAGTCTGATGCCGTACCAGTTGTGGTTCAAACCCAGCAGCAGCATGCTCAGGCTGAGCCAGAATCCGGAGAACGTACCGGTAATTCCGGCCACCATGGTCTGACCCAACAACGCCGCCCATACCGTCACGACCAGCAGGTACAGACCGGTGCCGGCCAGGATGATCGGCACGATCGAGGACAGTGCTGTCAGATCGACAACGCCGATCAGCGCCATGCCCAATGCGAGCGACCCGACCGCGAAAATGGGCAACCCGATAATGAGCGGATCGCCGCCCGCACCTACGATGACGCCAGTAGGCGCGGGTGGGGCGGTTCCTTCGCGCTCGACCAAATCGCGCACTTCCTGCGATGTCGGGGTGGTCGGAGCTTCATTGCGGTGAGTTTGAGACATTGCGATCGACCTCTGTTCTGCGGGACTCGTCCGCCCAGTCGGTCAGCCCACGGATGGGCCCATTCCCAGTGACTGAGGCGTGCTGGAATCGGGCGAGGGCTGATGCAGACCCTCGTCCAGGGGACCGAACTCGGTCATCAATGCTGGGCTCCCTCCCCACGGGGTCTGTTCCTCGGCAATGAGTGAGTTTGTGGTGAGCAGCAGACCGGCGACCGATGCGCCGTTCTGCAGCGCCGACCGGCAGACCCGAAGTGGATCGATAATGCCCATGTCGACCATGTCGCCATACCGTCCGAGCAGGGCGTCGTAACCCTCATCGTCGCCGAGTCCTCTGGTGTGCTCGACGATTTCCTCGGCCGGACTGCCGGCATTGCTGGCAATGAGAAATGCGGGCTCGCACAGCGCACGCCGTACGATGTCCGCTCCGGTCGCGTAGTCACCGTCAAGATCGAGATCGGTCAGGACCCGCTCGGCGTGCAGCAAAGCCGCGCCGCCACCGGCGACAATGCCCTCGGCCATTGCGGCCCGGGTCGCCGACAGCGCGTCCTCGACCCGGTGTTGCAGTTCTTTCAACTCGGCCGGGGTAGCCGCGCCGACGTGGATCACCGCGACCTTGCCGGTGAGGGCGCCGATCCGTTCGGTCAACACGTCCTCGTCGATTCCGAATTGGGCCCGGGAGAGTTCGGCCCGCAATTGATTGGCGCGGAATTCGATATCGGCCGGCGAACCCGCACCACCGATGATCGTGGTCGAATTCTCGGTCACCCGCACCTGCTTGGCCCGACCCAGATGCTCCAGAGTCATGTTCTCCATCGCGAAGCCGGACTGTTTCGAGAGCACCTTCCCGCCGACGACCGCGGCCAGGTCCTCCAATTTGTGCAGCCGGCGGTCACCGAAACCAGGTGCCCGGATCGCCACCGCTTTGAAGATGCCGTTGGTGTGGTTGTGCACCAGCATGCTCAGCGCGGTGCCCTCGACGGTTTCCGCGATCAACACCAGCGGATGCGGTGCCCGCATGATCTTGTCCAGCACGGGCATGAGCTGCTGGACATGGGTCACCTTTTCCGCGCTCATCAGGATGTACGGGTCGTCGAGCACCGACTCGAGCCGACCGGGATCGGTAACCAGATAGGGGGAGACGTAGCCGTTGTCGAATTCAAAGCCCTCGACGAAATCGACCCGCATTCCTATCGCCGGCGACTCCTCGACCGTCACCACACCGCTGTCCCCGACGGTGTGCAGGGCCTTGGCGATGACCTCGCCGACCTGGTCATCGTCGTTGGCGGAAATCGACGCGACCCGGGCGTAATCGCGTTCGCTGACGACCGGGTGGGCCGCCTTCTCCAGATGATCGACGAGCCGGCCGACCGCATGGTCGATACCGCGTTTGATGAGCACCGGGTTGCCGCCGGCGGCGATGGCCTGCATTCCCTCCCGGACAATGGCCTGGGCCAGCACGGTGGCCGTGGTCGTTCCGTCGCCGACGACGTCGTTGGTCTTGATCGCAGCCTCTTTCACCAGCTGCGCGCCCATATTTTCGAATTGGTTCTTCAAATGTATTTCCCGCGCGATCGTCACGCCGTCATTGGTGACGACCGGCGATCCGGTGATCTTCTCGATGATGACGTTGCGGCCCTTCGGCCCCAACGTCGATTTCACGGCATCGGCCAGCTGGTTGACCCCCACCAGCAGCAGGTCGCGGGCTTCCGACCCGAAGCGGAGTTCCTTTGCCATGGTGCGTGCTCCTGTCGTCCGTGTGCTGCGGCGGTTTAAGGCGTGAGAATCGCGCGGCCACGGACCTGGCCGGCGTCAAGATCGGCGAGCGCGTCCAATGCTGCGTCGAGTGGGTACTTCCTGGTGTGCAGGGTGATCCGTCCTGCTTGCGCCAGGACCATGAGCTCAACGAGGTCGTTGTACGTGCCGACCAGGTTGCCGACAATATTCCGTTCGGTGGCGATGATGTCCATCGTCGGAATATCGAGGTTGCTGCCGTAGCCGATGATGAAATCGGAGCCACCATCGCGGGTCATCGCGAATGCGTCCTGTTGCGCGCCCTGCTCGGCGATGAAGTCCAGAACGACTTCGGCACCGTTGCCGCCCGTGAGGTCCTGCACCGCGGCGACGTGCTTTCCGTCGGCCAATACGGTGTGGTCGGCGCCCAATTGCTCGGCCAGTTTGAGGGCGTCGGCGTTGCGGTCCACCACGATGATGCGCGCCGTGGTCAACGCCTTGAGCGACTGGATTCCAATGTGGCCCAGGCCGCCGGCGCCGTTCACCACGCATACCGTTCCCGGATACAGCAGGGGCACGGCCTTGCGTACCGCGTGATAGGCGGTGATTCCAGCGTCGGCCAGCGCGGCCACGTCCTCCGGCTGCGTGTTCGGGTCGAGCTTGATACAGGCCCGGGCCGAGGTCAGCAGATATTCGGCCATTCCGCCGTCGGAGTCGATTCCGGGGAATCTGCTGTTGATGCAGTGCATATCGTCGCCAGCGCGGCAGGCGTGGCAGAGTCCGCAGGTCGGCGTGGGATGCAGGATCACCGTGTCACCGGGCGCCACATTGGTGACGGCGGCGCCGACTTCATGTACCCAGCCGGCGTTTTCGTGGCCGATCGTGTACGGCAGTCCCACGCCGGACCGTTCGGCCCACTGTCCGTCGATGATGTGCAGGTCGGTACGGCATACTCCGGCGCCGCCGATTTTCACGACCACGTCCAGTGGTCCGCTGACCTTGGGCTCCGGGACTTCTTCGATAACCGGTTGCTTGTGGTAGGAGTGCAGTCGTACCGCCTTCATGATGCGTTCTCCTCCTCAGTCGCAGCGCTGGAAATAATCGGAAGAAGCGAATTGGCCGGCGGGCCATAGCGCGCGTGCAGCATGCCGCGACAGACGCCGGCGTTGGCTTCCTGACTGACCCGGGTGATGCGGGCCCGGCCCAGATGCTGTGGCAGATCCTCGGCCGCAACCGCCGCGCCGGTTTCCGGGTCGATGACCAGGGCCGCACTGTCCTCATAGGACAGACCAAGCTCGCGCCGTCGATCCCGCAGCCGCTCCTTCACCGGATCGTCCGGCACATCCCCCAGGGTGAGGTCGGCCAGTTCGGCCGTGTCCACACCGGACGAACGCAGCGACCGGCAAACCCGGTCGGTGCCGGCGAAGACCGCCTTACGCAGAAAGTCCGCCCGCAACTTGTCCAACTCATCCACCGCTTCACCCTCGAACGAAGCGACGAAGCCGGAGCGGGCCGCCACCCCCGTGTTGATGGCATCGGCAGCGAAATGGTCCTCCAGCCGGACCTCGGTCTGCGCCACCCCGGGCACCGCGCTGACCGCATCGTAGGCGTCGGCCACCATGAGATAGGCGAAGTTCGGGGCGCAGAAATAGGTGGGCAGCCGCAGCCGGACGCTGGCCGACCCACCGGCCGCGACCTGGCACTCCGACACGAAACCCAGGTCGGTGAGCGGTTCGTCCAGTTCCGGATCGCGCACTGTGGACAGTGCCGACCAGACCGCCGACTTGAGGGCGGCGGTCTGGTCGGCGACAGAGGCGGCGATCATCGCACCGCTGGTACGACCGACGGTTCGGTCGGCTCTGCCTCGGCCTCGAGGTCGGTCGGAATCTCGAGATCGTAGAGCCGGGCCGCGTTCAGGCCGAGAATCTTTTTCTTGGCCTCGACGCTGAACTTGGCGTAGTCGGCGAATTCCGGGTCATCGGGCATATTCCACTCGACGAAACCCTCGACCTGCCACTTCGGCTCCCAGATGGCGTAGTCGGCGCCGAAGAGCATCTTGTCCTCGCCCAGCCAGAACATCAGCTCGCCCATGACCTTGGCGAAGAACCGCGGCCGGGCGTGCATCAGCCCACCGATGACGACGGCCAGACCCGCGTACACATTGGGCTCCTGCGTCGCCATGAAGCAGAAGTCCTCGATCCGGGGTAGGCCGACGTGCTCGACGATGAAGTTCAGGTCGGGGAAGTTCGTCGCGACATAGTCCACATCGGATACATCGAAGGCGTCCTTGTCCAACGGCCAGATCGTCGGGCCCTTGTGTACGTGAATGTTCTTCACGCCCAGTTCCTGGCATTTGTCCAGGTACCGCGCGGCCTCCGGGTCCTTCAGGCTCCAGCCACGAGAATCGCCGTACCACTCGGCGGTGTAGAGCTTGACGCCCTTGCAGCCGTACCGCTTGACCCGCTCCTCGAACGCCTTCATTCCGGCGTCGCCCTCGCGCGGGTCGAAGCTGCTGTTGACGACAAACTTGCCCGGATGCCGCTCGGCCATCGCACCGTCTGCCTCAGTGGTGTTGAAGCCGTTCTTGTACCACTGCCGCAGATTTGTCGGCTGGAAGATCGCGATGTCGACGTGGCCGTCTTCGAACAGGTCCTTCATCATCCGGTCTTCGGAGTACTTCTGGAATTGCTCGATCGGCCAGTGTGTCTCTGGCGGTCCGAGCCCCTGGTAGGCGTGGAAGCACTCGATCCAACCCTTGGCGAACTGCTCTTGTCCCGATACCCAGTTCGCCGGACTGGCGTCCCAGAAATGGGTATGGCTGTCGACGACGAAATACTTCTCGCCATTCCTTTCGTACACGGTGATCCCTCCCAGGGCTGAATCGAGTGCGGTACTCCCGAAATGCGAGTTGTCAGGTACGTGCTACGAGGTCGAAGTCGAGATATTCGGCGGCGTCCTCCGGGTTGGCGAAGAAGAGCGTCCGGTCATCGAGGTGCACCATCCGCCCGTAATGGGTGGACATGCTCTCCTCGAACTCCATCTGGTTGAACCAGCCCTCTTCCTCACCGGCTGCTTCGTCCACATCGGAGTAGACGACCTCGAAACGCCCGGTGCCATCGGCCCTGATCATTGATGGCAGGTGGGTGATCGTGACGTTGGGCAGCTGTTCCAGCACTTCGGCGACGATGACGCCGACCTGGTTGTTCATCAGCGTGAAGCCGCATCTCCCGGACGCGGTGTGGTTCGCCTTGAACGGGCTCTCGGCCGTCTTGAATGTGGTCACTGGTTCAGCTCCTTTGGTACTTGCAATCCCAGGTCAGACAGAATGCCGATAAAGCGGCTCTTCGCCCGGTCGAGTCCGTCCTCGAAGCGCGGCGGCTTCGACTCTGGCAGCGACCACAGCGGTTGCAGGGTCCGCGCTGCTTGGATGCACCGCGGCGTCCAATCGGTCAACCACCGTTGCAGAATTGCCGTGTTCTCTTTGCTGAATTCACGGTCATTGATCAACAGGTCGAACATGACCCGGGTGTACCGCAGGTCCCGTTCGGCGTAGTCGTATTCGGCGGCGCCGATCAGGGTCGGGGTGACGAAGTCCCCGTTGCGGGGCGCGGCCTGCTGGACCAGGTGGCTGCGGAACAGCTCGCCGATCAGCGGCTCGAATACGACGTTGGCCGCGAAAATGGCCTCGCACCAGTCGTCGATCGCCGTGAGCTGCTCGGCGAGTTGCCGGACACCCTGCCAGGTCGGGTCATCGTTCCACACGGTCAAATGCGCCGTGCCGTCGAATCCGTTGATCTCCTCGCTCAGCGTGAGGTTATACAGCGCGAGGTCCTGCGCCGCGCGGATGCGGTGCATGCCGTTCACCGAAACGGCGTTGTTGTGCATATTCGTCGGGGCTCGGCGGTTGGCGTTGGAGAACAGGTAGAGGCCAAGGCCGTGGTCGACGTGCATCCAGGCGCCCACGTGGTTCGCCACGAAGTCGACCCAGGAGCGGTTCCACTGCTCGAACGCCTTCGACCCGCGGGCCGCCTCGACGTTCTGGTTGAGCTGGCGCACCACGTTCGCGTTGTACCGGTAGAGCGTCAGCTCCCATTCCTCATTGGGATCGCGGAATTCGTGCCAGCCCAGCGCCGGCCATTCATATCCCTGTCCGCCCGAGCCGGGGGACCGTACCGGCTCCGGCCGATCGGTGCCCCACGCCTTGAGGATTGTCCAGTCCAGCGGGTAACCGCCGATGCCATTGGAGAAGCCGTAGAGCCAGCCCTGCGCGAGATAGTGCCGCGGGTCGGGCTGGACCTCGACCGTGACGTCCTCATAGTGGCTCTGCTTACGCTTTTGCGGGTTGAAGTAGTTGAATCGCCGTTCATGCGAGTCCGGGAACTCCTTGGCACCCGCCTCGGCGTCAGTGAAGACAGGCTTCGGCACGCTACGTACTTGCGTGGTTGTCATCGGCTTCTTCCTTTACGTCAGAGATTTGCCTGATCGGGTACCGGACCTCACGAGTCGTCGTCCGAATCACCGGTCGTCGTGAACTTGTCGTAGAAGACGCGTCTTTCCGCGACGCCAAGCGTGGGGAGCAATTCCAATGCCGCCTCCACCATGGGTGGCGGCCCACACACATACGCGTCGGCACCTTTCAAATCGTGTCCCGCCCGGCGTAGGACGTCGGTGATCATGCCAACCTCACCATCCCATCCGTCCGCCTCGTCGGGCTCGGATAACGCCGGCACATAACGGAAATCCGGGAGCTTCTCCTCCAACTCCCGCAGTTCCTCCTCGAAACACAGGTCCCGCCGGCCACGTGCCCCGTAATAAAAGGTGGCCTTCCGTTCGATGCCCCGATCGAGCATCGACCGGAGTAGCGCCAGTATCGGCGCCATGCCGGCCCCACCGCCGACGAATACCAGTTCCGCGTCGGGAGCGTCCCGCAATGTGAAGACCCCAAACGGCCCGGTGATATCGAGCCGATCGCCCGGCGACACACGCGTGTCCAGGAAATGGGAGAAAAGACCGCCGGGATAGATTTTGATGACGAACTCGAGTCGCCCACCCGTACTGGTTGCGTTCGCCATCGAAAAGGATCGGGTCTCCTCGCTGCCAGGTACGGCGAAATCCACGTACTGGCCGGGAAAATACTTCAACGAGGTCGGTTCCACGAGTTGCAGCACGAGATGGCGCATATCGTGCGTGACGTTCTCGTTGGACACGACCTCGGCAACTGCCTGCTGGATTGGTAGTCCTGAGTGGATCATCTCCTCGTCGTAGTTGAGCAGCTCGATGGTCAGATCCTCATACGCATGGGCCCGACACAGCAGAGTGAATCCCTCTTCTTTCTCGAAGTCAGGTAGGGCAAACGTCGAATAGCGCTCGTGCTCGACGTCATCCCCGTCGAGAATGAAGGATTTGCACGAGGCGCACTGGCCCTCCTTGCAGCCGTGCATGAGCATGATGCCCTGCTCGGCCGCTGCCCGCAGGATCGTCTGATCCTCATCAACCTCGATCTCGATGCCTACCGGCTCGAAGCGCACCTGGTGCTTTTCTGCCATATCTGCCTCTTAGGGTCTCCTTCTTCGCGGATTAGGTACGGGGAGGACCCCGCGGCTTGCACGAGGTCCTCCCCGGCCATTCGCCGTCGTTGGCGGTCAGGCCTGTGCTGGCGCCGGTCGTCCGGCCGGGCCCTGACGGATGTAGTCAGCGTGGAATGCCTGGCGCTCGGCATCCGTCATCTCGTTGAGGGTCACATTCGGGCTCGGGAATGGCGGGCACTTACGCAAATGGTCAAGTGTCCACATCTTCTTCGGGTCATCCAGGTGCAGGTGCGGCTGCGCCACAAGGGTCTTGCCGTCGTCCCGCACGAAGCCCATGTCGGAAACAATGTCGGCGAAGTTCCAGTTGTGGTACATCGTCTCCCACTCGCGCGTCCCGATGAGCTGGCCCATGTTCGGCGTCGAGCGGCCCTGGAATGTCGGGCGGAACGCCTCAGCGTCCGTCCACCGGCACGGCTCGGAGCAGTAGGTCCGCCACTGCCCGTCTACCTTGTCGATCACCATGTCTTCGCGAACCAGGCATGGCACCATGCAGGTCCAGCAGCGGTGCGGGTAAACGTAATCGACGCTTTCGAAGGCGATCGGGTTGTGCCCGTTCGGAACCGAGAGTCGGTTGTAGTTCTCCCACCACTTGCCGTACTTGTCGTACCAGCCTGGGTACTTGTACTCGAACCACTCGAAGTCCTCATCGGTCATCGGGTCGATCCGCCAGTAGTTGGCGATCCAGCCGGTGGCGAAGAACTGCGCGACTTCGTGTACGTAGCCCTTGTTCCAAATCTGGTTCCAGGCTTCCTCAATGAGGTCGTGTGGAATTACCAGGCCGTACTTTTCCAGCGGAACAAGATAGCTGCGGTAGTAGTCGTCGTAAATCCACCGGCGCCACATTTCGGCGTAGCTTTCCCGATCCTTACGGCGGTCCTTCGTGCCGTACTCGATGAACGTGCCGATAGCGGCATCCACGACGCGGTGGTTGTTCCACCATGCGTAGCGCAGGTCCCGCTCGAGGAGCTGGTGGTTGCTCTCGTCTGACAACGCCATCAGCAGCGTCGCGTACCCGTTGCTGATGTGCCGCGACTCGTCGGATTGCACCGAGTGGAAGACCGTCGGCAGCAAGTAGTCACCGTTGGCTGCCGCCTCGGCCGGCATCGCGACGAAAAGCGTGTTGGTAAAGGCCGTTTCGGCCACGATTGTCAGATAGATGCTTGCGGCCGTGATGGCGTCGCCGGTGATGAAGCCTTCAGCGAATTGCCGTCCAATGGTGCCGCAGTAGTCGTTCTGGAAGTCGCGCAGGCTGCTGTTGAACCCGGCGGGGTCAATGTAGTTCTGCATGTACAGACGCTTGAGATTCTGCTGAATCGTGGAGTGCCTGACCTCGTCGATCATCTGGATCGCCTGGCCGTTGTGCAGCTCCGGGTTCGGCACTGTACGGAAAAGTAGCGGCATAGCGCGTGCCGCGGAAATTTCCGGAAGTGGAATGATGCTCAGGAAGAGCTTCTGCCACTCCATCCAGCGCTCCTGCACGCCGCGGAACATGTTTCCACGAATAGCGCCGTCCTCGGCGCCATACACGCGATTGTCCTTTTCCTCCTGCATCGGGAAGTAGGACCGCAGAACCTGCTTCAGGGGGTCCTTCTTCTTCGCCTTCTGGAATGTGTAGTCAGTGCCATACTGCGATACCGGCTCGTGGTACGCCGGCTCCCAAGCTAGCTCTTGGATCTTCTGATGAGCTTTAGCGACGCTCTGCCGGCTCATAATCACTCCTTACCTGTCGCTTTGTGCAGCGACAGCCTTGTTGGCGAGCACCGGTCTAGGTGGGCACGCGTGTGTTCTTGATTACAAGCGCAAACCCACCGCCTGTGGGTCTCAATATGAGACAGGGTGACCAGCGGATCAGGGCTCGTCGAGCATCCTGGCGCGCAGCGTGGCCAGCTCGTCGTGGATGTTCTGTTGCATGCGCGCATCCCCTTGCAGCGTGGGGGTGATACCGAAGGCGCGCAGTAGAGCCTCGGCCGCGTCACCAGGGTGACCGGTCTCGCCGAGGATGGGATGTAGCCCTTCGTCAACCAGGTGGTTGAAAGCCACGTTGACGAGCGTCCAGGGGTTGTACGTCTCTCCTGACGATCCTTGCGGCGGCTCTCGCCGCGACATTCCCTGCTGGGGCATTCCCTGCTGCGGCATTCCTGATCGGGGCATTCCTGGTTCGGGCATTTGTGGTTGGGGCATCCGAGCACCTCCCTGCCGGATCTGCTCTGCGAATTCCCCGTACCCCATGACACCGTCGACACCGCGACCGGCAAGTCTCAATTTGAGACACGTTTCCGACTCTAACCGCCCTACTATTTGACACCCGGCACGAGACGAGGGCGGCGGGAGGTCTTGTCGTGCGGCGAATTCCGTCCGCAGGAAGCCATTCGATCACTGACCAACGCGTTCCCCGGTAGCGCGATGGCAATCAATGACGAGGGGCTGGCCCGTAACCGGGTCCAGTTCCTCACCCACGAGACCGTAGAACCGCAGCAGGTGCGTGAGGCCATTCTGGCCTCCTGGTGGCGTTCACGCGAGTTCCAGGTGCCCGCAGATCACATCGATCTGCCGTATATCGGTGACCAGAACCTGGACACTCCGTTGATCCGCGGCGCCGCGCCTGTGCTCGAACGGTTGGGCGATCAGCTAGAGGGACAGCCGATCAGCATGATCCTCACCGATCCGGATGGCGTGGTGCTGACCCAGCGCACCGGCGATGCCGACCTGCACCGGCACTTGGAAAGCGTCGAGCTGGTGCCCGGATTCAGTTACGGCGAGCAATTCGTCGGGACAAATGGCATTGGTACCGCTTTGCAGGACGGGCAGGCGACCCATGTTTTCGGGCATGAGCACTATGCCGAGCACCTGGAGGATCTGGCCTGCGCCGGCGTACCGATCCGGCATCCAATATCCGGCAAGATGATCGGAGCGCTTGACCTCACCTGCTGGCGCAAGGACGCCGGCGGATTGCTGGTGGCGTTGGCTCGTACGACCGCAGAGCAGGTCCGGCAGGCATTGCTTACCCACAGCAATATTCGTGAGTTGGTGCTATTTCAGGCTTATCTGCAGGCATGTCGGCGTACGACCGGAATTGTGATCGCCTTCAACGACGACCTGGTCATGATGAACGATTCGGCCCGCCAGCTGCTGGGCCCGACCGACCAGGCGTTGCTGTTGGCGCACGCGACCCATGCGTTGGCCGACAATCAACGCACCACCTCGGTGGTCGCACTGTCCACAGGAGGCAAGGTCCGGGCGCAGTGCCGTCGGGTGGCCGGCCACCGTAGTGGTGAGATCGCCGGTGGCGTGCTGTCCGTCCAGCTGCTGGAGTCCAATGAGGACACAGAATCCGGCCCGCAGCCGATGTTGCCGATGTTTCTGCCCGGTGTGGTCGGTTCGGCCTCGATGTGGTCGCGGTGCAGCTACGAGGTCGATCGCAGCTACGGGAGTAAGGACTGGCTGGTGTTGGCCGGCGAACCTGGTGTCGGGAAATTCTCGTTGGCCAAGGGCGTGCACGAACGACGCAACCCGGCCGGGCGACTGCACACGCTCGACGCGAAGAACCTCGGGGCCACCGGTTGGTTGGCCGATGTCCGGCGTGATCTCGTCGAGGACCCGGTGGACGCCTTTGTCATCCGGCATATCGACGCCTTGACCAGCGCCTCGGCGCGCGGGGTGGCCGGTCAGTTGCGCGAATCCCGGGCCCGGCACGGCTCGGATGCGCCGTGGGTCGTCGCGACCCAGACCCAGGGTGCACGTGTGTGCGTGGCGCTGGAGGAATTGTTGGCATTCTTTCCGGGTACGGTCGAGGTGCCGCCATTACGCCGGCATATCGAAGACCTGAACGAATTGGTGCCGCTGATTCTGGGCAACCTTTCGCATGGCAGCGACCTGTCCTGCTCGCCGTCGGCAATGCATCTGTTGATGCGCTCCACCTGGCAGGGCAACGTCTCCGGGTTGCGCCAGGTGCTCAAGCAGATCGTGCGGCGCCGCCGTACCGGGTCCATTCTGCCGGCTGACCTGCCGGCCGAATTCCACGCCACGTCGCGACGGCCATTGAACCGGGTCGAGACGGTCGAGCGGGACATTATCGTGCGCAGCCTCGAGGATGCCGACGGCAACAAGGCCAAGGCCGCGCAGCTGCTGGGCATTTCCCGGGCCACGATTTATCGCAAGATTCACGACTACGGAATCATCACGCCGGTGCACTGAGTTTTCTGGCCGTGATGGCCAGCACGATGGGCGTCGGCGCGCCGTATTCGGCGAGCCGCTCAATGTGCAGCTCGTGGAACATCCCCATCAGCTCGGGTAACGGACGGTGCGTCGCGCCGACCTTGTCCCGCACGCCCTGGTTGGTCCACGACGCGGTGGTCCAATTGCTGTCGAGGTAACCGGACCGGATGACGATTGCTTCCGGGTCGCCGCGGTCGGCGAAACCGCCGCAGAAACAGGGATGTACGCCGACGTGCACGAACAATCCACCGGGGCGCAGCACGCGATTCACTTCGCGCAGCACGGCCGGATAACCGGGCATGTCGGTGTGCACCATCATCGCGATCGCGGCCGGAATGGAATTCGAGGCGACCGGCAACCGTTCGGCGTCGGCCCGGGCGACCGGCAGGCGGCCGCGGGCATAACCCAGCATTCCGGCCGACAGGTCGACGCCGAGCGGGGCCCAACCCAGCTCTCGTACCGTGGCCGCGTAGACACCGGTCCCGCAGCCGATTTCCAGGCACGTGCCGGCGCCCTGGCCCAGCAGTTCGCGCAGCGCGCGATCGAGGCCGAGCGGATCATCCCGCCCTGCGGGCAGGAATTCCCGCTCGTACCAATCGGCGATGGCGTCGTAGGCGGCGGTCGGGCTCATGGACACCTCTTTGCACTGGGTCGGCTGGTAACTTCATTGACCACCATGGACATCCGTGTGAGCCAGCGCTTTCGCTCGCGGCGCAATCGATTATGAATACGCCGCTTCCGGGGCCGTCAGGTCGAGCAGATCCCGTAGGTGCGGCCCGGTATCCAACATCGTGACCGGTGCTCCGGTCGCGGTTTCCACCCGGTCCATCAGCGCCCGCACCCGTGGCGTGATCCGCGCATTGTCCCGAACACCCCGCATGTCACGGTCGTAGTGATCGCAGAATGTCAACGCGATCTGGGTCGGGCCGTTGAGTATCGCGGCGTATTCGAGCAGCCCGAAATCAATGCCATCAGCCTTGCGCCGCGGCCGCCCGGTGACTACACCGTATTCGGCGATTCCCCGCGCTTCGACTTCCGCGGCGGGCATTTCGAATGGCAACGGACCCTGACCGACCCGGGTCGGCATTGCTTTGACCACCATGACGACATCGGTCGCCAGCTTCCAGTTCAGGCCCACATCATCCATCGCGGCTGCGGCCGTGCAATTCCCGAATGTCGTGTATGGATAGTCGTTGCTGAACGACAGCGAGAGCATCGTTCCCTGCGCTCCCTCGATGATTGCCGTCTGGCCGGCGGTGGCGGCGACGGTATTCACCTCGCGGGCGACATCGGTGATATACGGCGCGAGCTGCGGCAGATCACGGGCCTGTTGTGCGCGGCGCAGCACGAAATCGGCCCGGGCCTGGCCACTTCCGGAACAGGTCGAGCCGACCGTGCTGGCCAGATGCGCGTCGTCCCGCTCGGCCTGGATGTGCTCCGGAGTGATCACCGCACACCGGCCGTCGATGAAAGCCCTGCCGGCCAGGCCGAATCGTTCAACCTCGCCGGCCAGAACCTCCGGGTCG
Source organism: Mycobacteriales bacterium (assembly GCA_040414495.1). Classification (GTDB taxonomy): domain Bacteria; phylum Actinomycetota; class Actinomycetes; order Mycobacteriales; family QHCD01; genus DATAVB01. The sequence goes on along the minus strand of JBEDUI010000282.1, from coordinate 45,167 downwards.
ACCGCAACACCGGAGCCGACCGCGACCCGGGTCGCCGGATTCACCCATCCCGTCGGCAGTTGCCGTGCCTTGATGGTTTCGCCGTCGCCGATCGTGATGCTCGCGCCGGCATTGGTACCGCCGCCGGCCCGCACCGCCAATTCCGCGTCATGCTTGGTGGCGAGGTGGGCGCAGACCTTGCCCTTACCCGAATCACCCCACAGGGCATCCACAATAATGATGGCGCTCATTCTTGTCCCTTCGGGAAGTCATGCTCAGAGAGCAATTGGGTGACGTCGTCGTCCTGTGCGCCGAAGCCGACTATGGATACGAGTTCGTTGGCCTCGTGCGGTGGTAACAATCGGGTCCGCAGGTTGATCAGATGCGGTCCGAAAGCGGTTTCCAATTCGCCGGAGAATTGCTGGTAGATCGCGGCCAAATACGTCTCGTCGCGAATGAGTTTCTCGACGATACGGACCAGTGCGGGATGACCGGTGAATACCGCACCCACCGGATCGTCCAAAGAAGCGATGAGTGCGCTGCCGAAATCAACCGCCAGCGTAAGCAAATGACCGCCGACCGTTCGCGCCGGAGGCTCGTGCCGGTACACCTCGCCGAAATCCACTTCGGCATCGCCGAATACGTTGACGACGACCTGACATCCGGACCGGGCGGCCGACCGCAATGGGCCGGCCAGCCAGGCCAGATCGTCGGCCCAGACGCAGACCGCGACCCGATTCCGGGCCTCGCCGACCAGCGCCGCCGCGCGGTCGATCACCGCATCGCGCTCGCGCAAAGTAAAAAATGCGGCCTGCTCGCGCGGCGCGGATATCGTTGCCAGATCGGCGATCAGACTGTCCGCACGTTGCGCCGTGAGCCGTTTTATCCGGCCTAACACCTCGGCCGGCGGGACCGCGATGAACCGGGCCGGCGAATCGGCCGACGCTCGTTCCACGACGCCACGGTCGGAGAGCGAGGACAGTACCTGATAGACGTTGGCGCGTTGCAGGCCGGCGCTTTTAGCGACCTCGTATCCGGTGGCCGAAGGCTGTTGCAATAGGGCCAGGTAGACGCGGGCCTCTTGCGTGGAAAAGCCCAGCGCGGTCAGTCGGTCAATCACATATCGGCACGCTAGCAGGGCGTAGTAGTGAACACAACTACTAATCTGCCCGGGCGGGGTCGCGCGCCTTGGTTGCCGCGACCGTGACGTTATGGCGGCCGCGCGGGTGCCTCGGGCGCACTTGGTGCAGCGAGCGTGGCGTTATGGCGGCTGCGGGGGTGATTTCCGCGCCTTCATTGCAGCGACCGTGACGTCTGGGTGGGATGGGGTTGCTTATGCGGTCTGGGTGCAGCGACCGTGATACGAGTGCGCGACGGGTATGCCCTCCAGGCCTTTGGTGCAGCGACCGTGACATCAGGGTGACCGCGAGGATGGGTCCCGTGCCGTCGGTGCAGCGACCGTGACATCAGGGCGATCGCGCGAGTGACCTCCGCGCCATCGTTGCAGCGACCGTGACACCAGTGCGGATTTCGCGGGTCTCGCCAACCCTGGCGTCACGCTCGCTGCAACGAACGTTGGTCCCGCGGCAGCCAACCCACCCAGGCGCCACCGTCGCTGCCACTGTGGCGCGTCCAGCCGAATTTGCAGCGCCGCCAACGAAAGTCCGGACAGCCACCCGTATGCGTCAGCGAATCTGGGCGTCCATGTCGGCAGGGAAAGCTGGGCGTCCGTGTCGGCAGGGAAAGCTGGGCGTCGGTGTCGGCAGGGGAATCTGGGGGTCGGTGCCGGTCAGAGAAATCTGGGCGTCGGCGTGGGCCAGGAAAAGCTGGGCGTCGGCGTGGGCCAGGGAAATCTGGACGTCCGTGGCGTCAGCGAATCTGGGCGTCCGTGTCGGCCGGGAAAGCTGGGTGTCCGTGTCGGCAGGGGAATCTGGGCGTCGGTGTCGGCTAGCGAAATCTGGTGGTCGGTGTGGGTCAGGAAATCTGCAGGTATCGGTCTGTCGGAGAAATTCAGGAGACACCTGTGCCGGTTAGGGAAAAAGGCCCGCTTTGGGCAGTGCCGCCCATCGCGCGCATTCGGGAAAGTTCTCCGCTTCGACAGATTTGTTCCGGGCGAACGTGAAAGGATGCTCGTACACAACGACGATTTGCCATGGCCGCCCCGGCGGAGGGGGGCTGCGATGCATTACGCCGGTACGAAGGGGTTTCTCAAGCCGTGTTTGCTGCTTCTTTTACGGGAGCGGCCTGATCACGGGTACGACCTGGTGGTGCGTTTGGCGCCATTGGGGCTTGGTGAAGAGGAGTCAGCGAGCGTTTACCGCGCGCTGCGGGAGCTCGAACACGAGCAATTGGTGCGGTCGAGTTGGCAACCGTCGACCGCCGGTCCGTTGCGCCGCACGTACGAACTCACCACGGCGGGTGTGGCGGCGTTGGCATCCTGGGTCCGCGCGCTGGAACAAACACGCGCCGAATTGGACTATTTTCTTTACCGATACGCAGTTCTGGTCGCTACGCGGGACTGGGCCAAGCCCCGAGCCGCTAACGATTCCGGGTCGCCGCCGCCCGAGAACTGAGTTCCTCGGTAAACGCATCGCTGGTCGCCTGCAATCCGGCCAGTGCCTCGGCCGCTTCGTGCTCGTCGATGCGTTCGACCGCGAAACCCATGTGGACCAGGATCCAGTCACCGGGCCGGATTCCTTCGTCGGCGAGCAGGCCAAGGTTGATGTCGCGGGGAATCCCGGCGATATCAACGGTCGCTACGTCGACGTCGGGGACGATTTCCGCGATTTGACCCGGAATGCCGAGGCACATGGCCCACCTCATTGGTCAGGGTGTCAGCGAGATAGATTCCACCACAATATCGTCGCCGCCGTCGATGCCAATCCCGGCCCAGCCACAAGATTCGCACCGCGAACTGTCCGGCGCCAATTGCCCGCAGCGACGACATCGACGTTCGGCCGGTACCAGAACCACATCAAGTCGGGCACAATCGGCCACCGTGCCGGCCGCGACCAGGGAAAAAGCGGCACGTAGGGACGCCGCTGACACTTCATGCAACATCCCGATTCGCAGGCGGATCTCGCTCACCTTTTTCCCGCCGGCCCGATCTTCGACCGTCCGCAGGATCGTTTCGCACATATCGACTTCGGGCATCATCGCGAACGCCGGTCGCCGTGTCGCTGCTATCTGCCACGGAGCGCCACGAAGCGCGCGCTCAGATTCTGCATGACCGCATCCTTCGATCAGCCGGGTTGCGCGACGATCTCGAGGCTGACCTGTACCTCGGGCTGGACCTTGAGCATCAGAATGCGGGGTGGACTGAGGCCGAAATTCCGAATATCCAACTCAAGCTGGCCCTGCACCCGTAATTCCTGCCCTTCCATCCGCATCTCGGCCGAACCGTTCACGTGGGCGGTGACGCCGTGCATGGTGAGGTCCCCGCCCACGATGTAGCCACCCCCGGACGCGGCCCGTACGTCGGTGACCGTGCCGGTGATCGTCGGGAAACGCTTGGCGTCGATGCGCCGCTTCAGCTCGGTGTTGTAGAGCTGGTTGTCAGCTCGTAGATCATCCAGCCGTAGCGCGATCGTGGCCTCGGGCGTGCTGGCCAGATCCAGCGCGCCGTCGGCCAGGGTAATGTCGATCGACCCGGTTAGCTGGGTCGCTTGGGCGTGAATCGGATGCACGCTCGACTGCGCGGTCGCGGTCAGCCGCGACTGGTCGGGAATGATCGAAAAATGCGCCATGTACTCACATCTCGCGAATCTTGATGTAGCGCTTGATGTCGGGAATCGACCGGGCTACCAGGACGGCCGCCCCGATCAGCGCCATGTTACGGATGAGATGAAGCAACGCTCTCACTTCCTTCTGCGATCAATGTGTCGATGATGTTCCGGATAATGGGTACCGCCTCATGCGTCGCCGCGGCGACCGGCGCACTGAGCCCGATGCCTTCGGCGCAGCGCGCCGGCTCACAACCAATGACAAAAATCCGCTGCGGCGGTTGCCCGCCGGTCTGTCCGGCCAGCGTGCCGATCATCGCCAGGACCGCGTCCGGCTCCATGCCGTGTGCGTCCAACAGCGACGGCTCGGCCGGGGCCGCATCGGGTTCCACTACGGTGACCGTGCCGGCCGCTTTGCCGCGCGGCATGGCGTCCACCAGCAGCAGCGCGTCATAGCCGTCGAGTAACTGGTACGCCAGGTGCATTCCGCGGATGCCGAAGTCCTCGACTTCCACACCGGCGGGCAATTGCACCGAGGCCAACCGGCGCACGACCTCGACACCGAAGGCGTCGTCGCCGAGGAAGATATTGCCGACACCGGCCACCAGAATGCGCATCACACCGGCTCCACTTCGTCGGGTCGGAAATACCGGAACCGGCCGTGTAGTTCGCTGATATCGGCGGCAGGATCGTCGTTGAGGGTCACCGCGAGATGATCGTTTCCGTCGACGTCGTGAAATACGGCGTGTACGGTCGCGAGCCGTCCGGTCAGAAAGAAATCCTGGGCGTCGGCCCGATGGCTGCCCGGGCAGAGCCGGACCGTGCTGCCGTTGCCAACCGACTGCCCGCCGACCGTGATCCGGTCGGTATCCGGCGCCACCGAGGTGTCCGCGCCCGGATCCCACCAGGGCGCGTCACTGGCGCCCTGGGCCGAACGCAGATATCGGATCGCCCCGTGTAACCGGTCCATAATTTCCGGTGGCATCTGGTCGACCTGATCAAGGACGGCGGCCGCGCGGGGATCGGTGCCGCGGGCCTGTCGTTTCTCCTCGTCGGTCAGGGCGGAGGTGCGCAGGCTGAGGATCTCGTCGATCTCGGTTGCGTCATACAACGCACCGGCGCTCTCGGGCGCGATCTCCGGATAATCGGAGAGGATGATCGGGGAGGACAGCAGTACGTCCTGACGGCCGCGACCGACCAGGACCGGCCAGGTGTTCTGGTTGTGACAGTCCATTGTGGCCGGTCGGGCCCATTCCGGCGGGTCGGTCATCGAGAGGAATACGCCGTCACTGAGGGCGAGAATCGTGTGTGTGCCGGCCAACGCATGCCGCATCAGTTGGGTCCGGGTAACCGATTCGCCGCAACCAGTGCGGTTTTCCACCACGACGGTGAGCCGCAGCGCCCCGTAGGGACCTTCGGTGGGATGGACCGCGAGGCGCAGCCGACCGGAAAGGGCCCAGCTACGGCGATCCAGTCGTCCGACGGGCTCGCCGTTCTCGGTCACCGGTTCGCTCTCGGTACCGCCGGCAAAGCGGAACGGCACGATGTATTCGCCACTGTGCAAAGCTGAAATCGGCACCGTGGCCTCGACCGTACGCTCGATGCCTTCCTGCCACGGCACCAACTGTCGGTCGGCCAGATCCAACGCGTCGACCCGCCGAAATCGCGCGCCTTGTGCCCGTAACACCGTGCGTTCCTGGATCTGCAGAAATCGCGTCGTGACCGACACTATGCCCTTCGGCCGCGGCTCGATGAGGCACTCGGTTTGCGCGCTGTACGGCTCGGCCACTTCCGCGCTGCGGCAGCGCGGAACGAGGACGCCCCACTGCCAGCGGGCCTGGTTCTTCTGCCCCGAAGCCCGGTACGGGTAGAGGATGTAGCCTTCGTACAACACGGCGTCGGCGACCTGGCGGGCCGTCGCCATGGCAGTGTCCACAGTGGACGTCATGAGCCGGCCTCTTCGGCGCTTTTCAGCAGCACGGCAAAGGTCTCCTCCCAGGTCGGCAGCGCCCGCTTGGAACGGAACGACTGCAACGCGTCGATCGTCCCGGTCGGCAACCGCAGCCAGCCTTCGCCCGGGAAGTAGTAGTCCATCGTGTCCCGCCAAACCGAGACCGGCATCCGGACCTGGATTTCCCGGTCCCAGGGGATCTGCTCGACCTGCATACCGGATTCGCCTTTATAGAAGGCACTTCCGCTGAACAACAGAAGCAGCGGGATGTCCCCGTCCCGCAAGGCGTGCAGGTATTTCGTGGCCGCGACCTCCAGGTCGTAACTGACTGGTACCGGCAGTCCGACCTTGGTGCTGCCGGTGAATCCGCGTACCAGCAACGGAATGGTGGCCAACTGGATCGGCTGGAGCGTTTCCCCCCAGCGGGAGCGTTCACCGAAGATATCGAGCAGCCGATCGGCGTCTGCCTCACTGTAGGTGCGTCGGCGCGGCTCGATTCGAAGCTGACAGCGCAACGCCATGGAGTGCACCCGAGCGCCGGAATCCTCGGAGATTCTCAACGCGAACGACAATGTCGGCACGGCCGCATAGCGTTCCGGGGCGACACCGGTGCATTCGAACGTAAAGCTGGGCATCAGGTCTGCACCGTCCTGCTGCGACCGCGTATCCGATCAAAGAAATCGTCCAGCGCGCGCCACACCTCGGCGCCGCCGCCGAATCCCTTCCAGTGCAGGCGAACCAGCCCCACCAGCTCGTAACAAGCGTCGATCGGGACGAGTTGGCACTCGTAGCGGCCGTCTCCGTCGCGGCGGACCAACAACGCCTCGACGTCGGGTTCGAGTTGCGCCGCCAGCGCAGCGCCACCGAACACCGAATCCCAGGTCTGCATCGGCAACGTGCTTTCGGTCGCGCCGGCCGGGCTGGGATAGAAGCCGACCATGCGGTCCAATGTGGAGTTACGGAAGAAGAACGCCACGTTGACCGGGATCTGCAGCGTTTCCCAGTCCTGATCAGTGATCGCGAAGGTGGGGTCGCCCAGGTACCGCTCCGGCACGGACCGGTATTTGCCCCGGGCGGCAGCCGGATTGGTGAACAGCAGATAGCAGGAACGGCAGCAGCACATGAGGTTCCGGCCCTCGATGTTCACCACGTGACCGTGCTCGGGATCGATCGGCTCGCCGCACATCTCGCAGACCTCGCCCGGTTGCGGGGTCGGGCGCGGCTTACGGAATTGCCGCAATCCGATGACGGTCCCATCCTGCGGAGGCCGGGGATCTTGCGTGCTCATCGGGTCGGCACCGGACATTCGCCGTACGGATGGATCTGCAGCAATTCACGGCGGTTTTCGGCAATGACGCCCTCGACCTCGACGCTGGTGACCTCCGGCGCGGCCTCGAGAATCGCGCCCTCGATCGCGACCTTGGCCGTGAGCGCCGAGGACGGACAGCCCTCGCAGCTGCCCTCCAGTTGCAGCCGGACCACACCGTCCTGGTCAATTCCGACCAGGCGCACATCGCCGGCGTGCGAGCCGAGATAGGGCCGTACCTTCTCCAGCGCGGCCGACACCCGCGTCGTCACATCGACCGGATGCAGGTCATGCACCAGCAGCAGGCTGGATATCAAATCATCCTGCGCCAGCCGGTCGATCAATTCCGGCTGCTCGGCCAGCAGCTCCAGAATCCGCTCCAGTCCACGACCGTAAAGCTCGACGAGTAACCGCACCGCTTCTTCGAGCTGACCGGCAGCGGCCGGATCGCTTTCCTCCAGCAATTCGCCTATCCGGTTTGCGATCTGCTGTGGACTCCAGGCCGATGACATCGTCGGCGCCTCAGGTCTTCGGGAACGATGCGGGGGTGTGGGTGTTGGTCAGTTCCTTGCCGTTGCCGAGGTACATGTGGACACCACAGGGCAGACACGGGTCGAAGCTGCGTACGGTCCGCATGATGTCGATTCCCTTGAAGGTCTCCCGCTCGTTCTCCTCGAAGATCGGCGTGTTCTGCACCGCGTCTTCGTACGGACCGGGAGTGCCGTACGTATCGCGCACACTGCCGTTCCACGGGGTCGGCGGATAGGGATGGTAGTTCGCGATCTTCCCGTCCCGAATGACCATGTGGTGCGAGAGGATCCCGCGTACGGCCTCGGTGAAACCGACGCTCACCGATTCCTCGGGCACGGTGAACGGCTCCCACGTCTTGGTGTTTCCGCTGCGCACCTCAGCCAGCGCCCGTTGCACGAAATGCAGCGCGCAGCCGGCGGCGTAGGCCTGGAAGTACGTTCGCGCCCGGTTACGTTCGATCGTGTTGCTCCACTGTGGAATCTTCCATTCGAACGTGACCTCGCCCTTGGTCGCGGTCTTGGGCAGGTTGATCACGACACTGTGTCCGGTCGATTCGACCTCGCCGATATGCACGAGGTTCGCCAGGGCCGTGGACCAGAGCCGGGCCAGCGGTCCGCCGCCGGTGTCCAGCGGTAGGTAGTCGGTGCCGTCGAACCAGCGGGGCGACATCGTCCAGCTGTAGGCGTTGTCGAAATCCCGCTTCTGCGGTGCCGGGATCGTGTGTTGGTTCCACGGATGACGCCGGTCCACCGGATTCCCCAGCGGGTCGTGCGTCACGAACATCTCCTGGTCTTCCCAGTCCCGGTAGTACGAGTGGCCAAGCAGGATACGGATACCCAGGTTGATGTCGACCAGGCTGGTTGTCCGCAATTGACCGTCCACAATGACACCGGGGCTGACGAACATCCGCCGACCCCAGTCGACCATGTTCTGGTAGCTGAAATCGCAGTACTCCGGGTCGTTGAAGCTGCCCCAGCAGCCAAGCAGAATCCGGCGCTGGCCAACCTTTTCGTAACCGGGCAGCGCCTCGTAGAAGAAATCGAACAGATCGTCGTGCATGGGTACGACGCGCTTCATGAACTCGACGTAGCGCATGAGGCGGGACAGGTAATCGGTGAACAGCTGTACGGTCGCCACCGTGCCCACGCCGCCGGGGTAGAGCGTGGAGGGATGAACGTGTCGTCCCTCCATCAGGCAGAACATTTCCCGCGTCATCCGGCTGACCTGCAAGGCTTCGCGGTAGAACTCGCCTTCGAGCGGGTTGAGCGACCGCATGATGTCGCCGATTGTCCGGTAACCGTGCTCGCCCGCGTGCGGAGCCTCGGTGCGGTTGGCCAGTTCCAGAACGCCCGGATTCGTCTCGGCGACCATTTTCTCGCAATAGTCCACACCGACCAGGTTCTCCTGGAAGATGTTGTGATCGAACATGAACTCGGCCGCTTCGCCGAGATTAATGACCCATTCACCCAGGTGCGGCGGCCGTACGCCATAGGCCATGTTCTGGTTGTAGACCGAGCAGGTGGCGTGGTTGTCACCACAGATGCCACAGATCCGGCTGGTGATGAAATGGGCGTCGCGCGGATCCTTGCCTTTCATGAAGATGCTGTAGCCGCGGAAGATCGACGAGGTGCTGTGGCATTCGGCCACGGTCTTCTGTTTGAAGTCAATCTTCGTATATATGCCGAGACTGCCGACAATGCGGGTGATCGGATCCCAGGCCATATCCACCAGGCCGGACTGGTCCACCGCGCTCTGGTCGGGCCTGTCTTTCATCGTGGTCATCGCCGACCGCCTTTTCTTCTCAGAGGTTGGTCGTGCCTGCGGTGGATCTCACCAGGTCTTCTGGAATCCCGTGGTGATTTCCTGGCCCTTCTTGCGCCACTTCGGCTCTTTGTCGAGCGTGCCGATGGTGACCTTGCGCAGGTTGCGGATGAGCGTGCCGTACGCGCCGCTGGCGGCGGCGGAAACCCGGGCGCCGGGCGGCTCGTCCATGAACGGCATGAACTTGTCCGGGAATCCGGGCATCGTGCACCCGATGCAGATACCGCCGACATTCGGACAGCCGCCCAGACCGTTCATCCAGCCGCGTTTGGGAACGTTGCATTTCACAACCGGTCCCCAGCAACCGATCTTGACCAGACATTTCGGCGAATCGTAGTTAGTGGCGAACTGCCCCTGCTCGTAATATCCGGCCCGGTCACAGCCCTCGTGCACGGTCGCGCCGAACAGCCAGCGCGGCCGCAGCGCGTCGTCCAGCGGAATCATCGGCGCCTCGCCGGCTGCCTGATAGAGCAGGTACAGAATGGTCTCGGACAGATTGTCCGGTTGGATCGGACAACCCGGTACGCAGATAATCGGAATTCCGGCCGAGGATGTCCAATCCCAACCGAGATAGTCCGGAACGCCCATCGCTCCGGTCGGATTGCCAGCCATCGCGTGGATTCCGCCGTACGTAGCGCAGGTGCCGACGGCCATTACCGCCAGCGCCCGCGGGGCGAGTCGGTCAATCCATTCGCTGGTCGTCATCGGCTGGTTGGTCACCGGGTCGTTCCCGAACCCGCACCAGTAGCCCTCGGGTTTGGTGGCTTCGTTCGGAATTGACCCCTCTATCACCAGAACGAACGGCTCCAATTCACCCCGTTCGGCCTTGAAGAACCATTCGATGAAATCGTTCACGCCGCCGACCGGCCCGTTGTCGAAATCGATCAGCGGCCAGTGCACGGCCACCTTCGGCAGACCGGGCAACGCGCCGAGCACGATTTCCTCGATGCTCGGTTGGCTGGCTGCGGTCAACGCCACGGAATCGCCGTCACAGCTGAGTCCGGCATTAATCCACAAAATATGAACGACCGTCTCATCCGTCGATGTCGCGGTCGTCTCGGCTGCCGTGGTCATGAAGGATCACTCCTCGAACCGGCGTCAGGCACGCGCTTCATCGCGCGCATCGACCCAGCATGGTCCCGACGGGTGGGCCGCGTAAGGGCACTCCGCACCTAGGCTTGTTTCTCGACGAGGCTTTGCTCTATGGGGCTTTGCCGATGCGGTTTCCCGATCGGCTTACCTGTTGTGGCGAATCACTGTGGGTCGTACGTTGCTGGTGGGTCCTGCGATCGCCGCAGAGGTGGCTAGGCAATGCACGAGCTTGCTATCACCCAGAACGTCGTCGATACGATCGCCGACCGGCTCGACGGCGTGCAAGTCAAGCTCGTCCGGTTGGAGATCGGCCGGTTGTCCGGCGTGGTGGCCGACTCGGTCCGGTTCTGCTTCGATCTCGTGGCCGAGGGCACCTCGCTGGCCGGCGCCACGCTGTACATTGTGGAGCCTCCCGGCCGGGTGCATTGCCGGTCCTGCGGCAATGATTCCGTACTGGAGGATGCGATCCCGTTATGTCCATGCGGGAGCGCCGATGTCGACCTGCTCTCAGGTCACGAACTGCGAATTCAGTCGGTGGAGGTGGTCTGACCATGTGCTCGACCTGTGGTTGCGGCGAGGATGGCGGCACCCGACTGATCGATCTGCGGGAATCTGGCGGCCAGGAGGCTGGCCACCATCATCATTCCGAGCCGCACGAGCACTCCCACGGCGACCATTCCCATGAAGCGACCCGCACGGTCACCCTGGAGGAAGCGGTCCTGGCCAAGAACAATTTGCGGGCCGAGCGCAATCGTGGCTGGCTGCAGGGCCGCGAGGTGGTCGCGATCAACCTGATGAGCTCGCCGGGGTCGGGTAAGACGACGCTGTTGGAACAAACGATCCGCGGGCTGTGCGATATCAGAATCGCCGTCATCGAAGGTGACCAGGAAACGACGTTCGATGCGGAACGGATCACCGCGACCGGTGTCCATGTGGTGCAGATCAACACCGGTGCGGGCTGTCACCTCGACGCGGACATGGTCGACCGGGGATTGCGGGCGGTCGATCCGCCCACCGGATCGCTGTTGTTCATCGAAAACGTCGGCAACCTGGTCTGTCCCGCACTTTTCGATCTCGGAGAGACGGCGCGGGTGGTGATCATGTCGGTCACCGAGGGATCCGAGAAACCGCTGAAGTATCCGCACATGTTTCGGGCCGCCGACGCCGTCGTGGTCAACAAGGTCGATCTGCTTCCGTACGTGGATTTCGATCTGACCGAATTCGATCGCCAGCTGCGACGGGTCAATCCACGGGCCGAGGTGTTCTCGTTGTCGGCTACACGTGGAGATGGCATCGATTCCTGGTTTGCCTGGATTCGCGGGCATGTGGAGAGCCGGGCCGTGCCGGTCAGCCGCTGAATGGAGCTGCTTTGCCCGTTGGTTGAGCAATTGATCCCAAACCTCGCGGGTCGTTAAAATAGTGTCAATTGACGGCCAAACGTCGACGAGCTATTACATAAGTATCGATTTCTCGTGAATCCGCCTGCCGAGAGAGAGGCGCCGCCGGCCTGGGGGAAGGGTCCGGCGGCGCCCGCGGCTCGGGCGGGCCGCTCAATTGCAACGTTAGGGTGACGGGATTCTGAAGTACACCCAGCTAGCTGGTAGATCTGGACCTCTTGATCATGGGGCTGCCATGACATCCGCCCAAATGAGTGCCTTGGGTGATCGGTGAGGATGCAAGTTCCGTGCGCGACGAGCGGATTGCGGACCGTGAACACATAATCGTGATCGGAGGTTCCGTAACCCGAAATACCGACCGCTCCAACCGCGTGCCTTCACCGTGCATTGTTACCGCTGCACTGTCCTGACCGGGGAGAAATACACGGCGTCCACTGTGGTCCGGTGAATATCACGGCTAGGCAACGCGAGTGGGCGCGCACGCAACGTCGATACGGCGGCCGGAATCGGCGAAGTTTCAGAGGGCGGAATTTCTCCGCAAAATGCCTGCTATACAGCGGTGACAAGCGTTGCCTTCGAACAAAAGCCCGGCGTATGGTTCCGGCGGAAAACCGTGGTAGTCGCGGATTCAACGGCAGTCCAGGACTCAAGGTTGTCGATCTGACCGCAGTAATGGCCGAATTCGAGGAGCCGCTAGTGAGCAAGATCGTCTCGATCGAGACCTTTGTGGGGCGGGTATGTATCGTTCGGGTACGCACCGACGACGGCCTGGAGGGTTACGGCCAGACCGCGCCGTCCGAGCCGGGAATCAGCGCCCACGTACTACACCGGTTGGTGGCGCGGGACTATCTCGGCAGGGATCCGTTTGACGTTGTGGCGCTCGCCGATGCGTGTGCCCGGGCCGAGTACAAATTCCTCGGCAGTTTCCTTTTCCGGGCTCTGTCCGGTGTGGACACTGCGGTGTGGGATCTGATCGGCAAGGCGCAGGGTCGACCGGTGTACCAGCTGTTGGGCGGCAAGGTGCGCGACCGGGTTCCGGTTTACGGCTCGGGAATGCGGCGCGAGACAACGCCGGCCGAAGAAGTCGACCGGATGGTGAGCGCGGTGGCCGAGTCCGGGTTCACGTGCGTCAAGATCAAGATCGGCGAGCGCAACGGCCGGGACGGCGAACCGTTCGGCGGACGTAGTACCCAGCTGATTCCGCTGTTGCGCAAGGAGCTTGGCGACTCGATCGAGCTGAGCGCGGATGCCAACGGCGCGTATTCACCCGGGCAGGCGATCCGGATCGGACGGCTACTCGAACGGCACGGGTATTTCCATTACGAGGAACCGACGCCGTTCTGGGAGTACGAGAACACCGCCGAGGTGACGGCGGCGCTCGATATTCCGGTCGGTGCCGGCGAGCAGGAATTCTCGTTGGAAAATATGCGTCGGCTGATTAACCATCGGATGGTCGATATCATCCAGCCGGATGTTTGCTATATCGGTGGAATCACCCGGGCCAAGCGAGTGGCCGAAATGGCCGATCTGGCCGGAATTCCGTGTACGCCGCACTGCTCCAGCCAATCGATGAACCAAATCTTCACCGCGCATCTGGCGCTCGCGATGCCCGCCTGCTCACAATTCCACGAGTACAGCATCGAGGACAATTCTCGGATGCGCGGACTCTACGAGCCGTTCCCGGTGGCCAAGGCCGGTTACCTCGAGATCTCCGACCGCCCCGGCTGGGGCATCGAAATCCCGGCGGCGATCCTGGCCGAGTCGGAACATCAAACCTCGACGGTGTCGTAATCGCTGACGACCGGCGCCACGAACGCTGCCCGGTATTTCTCGTCATCCCGACTGTGATGTTAGGGATGCGGACCGCATGGTGACGATGGTGATTTCAGCCTCGCCCGGTCCGTAGATCCACCAAATGCGCCAGGCTGACGGCGTCTTGTTCTCCACATAGGACTCCCACAGCGTTCGGCCCCCGGGCCCAGGTATCGACTTATAGTCATGGCTGTGTAACCCGGGGTACTCTGGGCCGATCTCCTGCAGGTAACGGAGAGCCTTCCGGATCTTCTTCAGCTTCACCGCATACGTGGAATTCTTCTTCAGGTCCTCGATAATCCGCCGCGCCTCTGGCGTATAGACCAAGACGTACGGTGGCGCGCTCACTCGTCGTCGTCGCCGTCGGTGACCCAGTCCATGCGCTCAACCTTGCCTTCGGCGGCCTCGGCGAGCCCGCGGAAGAGTGAGGCCTTCAGCTCGGAGCTCTCCCAGACCAGGAGCTCCCGCTTCGGGATGCTGGCCAGTGGGACAGCGAGGATTGCGCCTTCGGCGTTGCGCAGGACGGCGAAGCGGTCGTTCTTGTGCGCGCCGGCTTTGCCGATGGGAATACGGACGCGGTCGTCGGCCGTCACCTCAGTGACGGGCTCGAAGCCCTCGATGGTCACCCTCATGATGGGGTTGCGCCTCCGCATGTGAGAGATGAGCTCTAAGGATCCGTAGAGCTACGGGGTCTACTGTAAGCCGATGTGGGCAAGTGGGCAATGCCCACCTATCGCCGCGGCTGGGCAATCGCCACTGAACTTTTCTAGTAGAAACACCCGCGCCGGAGGCGACGTACCGGCTGCGGAGCTGCCGATAGGTGTCGGCTGATCGCGGGGTGATCTGCGAGCTTGATCGTGAGTGGATTCAGTAGCGAAATCCGTACCAAATCTGCTCACGATCTTGGACGAGTCTTCGCCGAGCGGGCCGGTTTGGTCTTGCCAGGTAGTGCGGTCGACCGCAGGTCGGCGGGCTTGAGTGTTTGTCGGGTCGGGCTCTTGCTGGGTCGGCTCATGATCGTGATGGCTGTCGTCGCGGCTTCGTTGTCGAACGCCATCATGATCATGGAAGCCGGGGCACGGGATCGGGTCGATCGCGGTCCGACCCTGATACCGCTCATGCCGTCCCGCGGTGAAGGGCGGCGCGATCAGCAGCGACAAAGTGTCGGTGGCGTGTGATCGGGTCAGCGCCGTCAGTCGCGGGATTCGGGGACGTACGGCCGGGTGCCAGCGGTCGCAGGTTGGGCTAGGTGCCCAGAGGCAGGGGCAGATTCCCGGGGGCCGGGTGTCTGAGGTCGCAGATCGCATCCGCGGCCGACGGAGTTCTGTCGTACCCCACGATGACCATGTGGAAGCTCGGTCATCAGAGGCGGTAAATGCCTGGCGATGGCCGCGACCGGACGGCTATAGTCCACGTGGACCATTCCGAACGGACTAAGTGTCGAGAGCGACGGAGTCAGGCATCAGGACGAGGACGCACATAAGCGGCGATACGTGAGGCAACATGTCACATTCGGCCCCACGAGATTGTCGAATAGAGAGCGGGACTGAGCGATGAGTACGGTCCGCGCCGCCAGTACATAAGCCAACAAGCCCAGTACATAAGCCAACAAGCACGGGGAGGGCCGATGCGAACACTGACACCGCTGGGGCTTGCCGTGCTGCGCATGTTGCATGGCGAGCCGATGCATCCGTACGAGATGCAGCAGCGGATTCGCGACTGGGGCATTGACCATGTGGTCAAGGTGACCCACGGCGCGCTTTACCACACGGTCGAGCGGTTGGTGAACGACGGCTTGATCGAACAGGTTGAGACTTCACGGAGTGGGCGGCGGCCCGAG
Source organism: Mycobacteriales bacterium (assembly GCA_040414495.1). Taxonomy (GTDB): domain Bacteria; phylum Actinomycetota; class Actinomycetes; order Mycobacteriales; family QHCD01; genus DATAVB01. The sequence continues at coordinate 29,716 of JBEDUI010000282.1, read as the reverse complement.
CGCACGGTTTACGCACTCACTGATTTCGGTCGCGAGGCGGCGCGGGGTCGGCTGAACGAATTGCTGTCCACGGTTGACACCGAGTATCCGAGTTTCCGTGCGGCCCTGTCGTTTCTGAGCCTACTCACCCCGGACGAGGCCAAAGCCAGGCTCGGGATGCGGGTCGTTTACCTGGAATCGGCCCTGGCCGCCTCGCAAACGGCCTACGACGCACTGATCAAAAATGGGATTCCGCGTATTCATGTCATCGAATTCGACCATGCGCGGGCACAAATGAGGGCAGAGTTGGAGGTTGCGCAGTCCATCATCGGCGAAATCGACGCCGGTCGGTTGAACTGGTCACCTGACAACCAAGCGCCGGCGACGAGAAAGGCACACGATGGGTAAACTTCGGGGGAATCCGTGGGCGATCCTGATTGCGTTATGCCTCGGGTTTTTTATGACGCTGCTCGATCTGACGATCGTCAACATCGCGATCCCGAACATGATCGACAAGCTGGATATCACGTACGACCACGTCTTGTGGGTCATCAACGCCTACGTTCTCGTCCTGGCCGTACTGCTGATCACGGCCGGCCGACTCGGTGACATTCTCGGCAAGCGCAACCTGTACGTAGCCGGTGTCGCGCTTTTCACCATCGCGTCGCTGCTGTGTGGGATATCCCAGAGCCCGAGCCAACTCATCGCCGCCCGCGCCATTCAGGGCCTGGGCGCGGCGATGTTGATGCCTCAAACAATGTCCATCATCATCGGCGTCTTTCCGGCCGAACGCCGCGGGGCCGCGCTCGGTGTCTGGGGCGCGGTGGCCGGTGTCGCCACGATTGCCGGCCCGACGCTGGGTGGCCTGCTGGTGAGCGCGTTCGACTGGCGGTGGATCTTCTTTGTCAACCTGCCGATCGGCGTGTTCGTACTGATCGTTGCGCCGCTGGTGATCCCATCGGATAAGCGGTCGGTCCGGCACCACGCGTTCGACATTCCCGGCGTGGTGCTGGTGAGCCTCGCGCTGTTCTGCATCACGTTCGGACTCAACGAGGGCCAGCGCTATGACTGGGGCAAGATCTGGTCGTTCGTCTCGATCCCGGCCCTGCTGATCGCCGGCGGCGTATTGCTGATTGTTTTCTTCGCATTGGAGGCCCGGCGCCAGGACGGGGAGCCGCTCGTTCCGTTCGGGCTTTTCCGGGACCGGAACTATTCGGTGACGAATTTCGCGTCGGTGGCGCTCTCGGTCGGCATGACGGGTATGTTTCTCAGCTTTACGATTTACCTGCAATCCGTGCTGAACATGTCCGCATTACAGGCGGGTCTGATTTCCGCGCCCATGTCGCTGATCTCGGTGATTATCGCGCCGATCGCTGGTCGGTTCACCGACAAGATCGGCGGCAAATACATCGTGTTCGCCGGCCTGTCGCTATTTACGATCGGAATGCTGGTGCTGTTGCCGACGACGCACGCGGACAGCTCGCGCTGGGCCGTGTTGCCCGGCTTGTTCGTCATGGGATTCGGTATGGGGTGCACGTTCGCGCCGATGGCCACGGTCGCGATGCGCAACGTTTCGCCGCAGCTGGCCGGCGCGGCGTCGGGCGTGATGAACACGAACCGGCAGGTCGGCTCGGTTATCGGTACGGCCGCGGTGGGCGCGTTGCTGCAGAACCGGATCGCGGCGTCGTTCTCCGACGAGGCGGCCAAGCAGGTTGGCTCGTTGCCGGCGCAGGCGCGCAAGCCGTTCCTGGACGGATTCCGGTCCGCCGGCTCGCAGGGCTTGCAGCTCGGGGCGGGTCAGAACGGCGGTGCGGTCAAGCCGGCCAAAGGTACGTCGCCGGCGGTCGCGCACCAGATCAACAATGCGGCGCACACCGTGTTTACGCACGGCTTCGTCGACGCCATGCACGTTTCGTTCATTCTGCCGATCGCCACGCTGGCGGTCGGGGCGCTGTCCTGCCTGTTCCTGGAGGGCAAGGCTCCGGCGCCACAGCCGGTACCGGTGCCTGAGCCGGCGATCGACGCCGCGAGCTGAGTGCCGCGGACCCGGCCGGCTGCCGGTCGGCCGGCTCGGAGTCGGCTGGGTGCGAACCGCGCGGCGTGGTCCGAGAACGTGTGGGCGGCGCCGGGCGGTGAGGGCCCGGCCTTGGATCAGGCCGGGTCGGTGACGTTGTGCCGCAGGCGCTCGAGAGTGCGCTGGAGCGTCCCGATCTCCTCCTCGCTGAGGTCGCCGCGCAGGCGTTGGTCGTAGCTTCGCGCGGCGCCGGCGAGCCGGCCGAACAGCGCCTCGCCGGCCGGAGTCAGGCTGACCAGGTGAATGCGCCGGTTGGCCGGATCGCGTTCCCGGGTGATCAGCCCGTCGGCCTCCATCGCGTTCAGGTGATGGGTGAGCGTGGCGCCCTGGATGCCGACGGCCTCGGCGAGCTCCCGCTGGTTGGCCAGCTGCCGCGTCTTCAGCGACAACAGAACCAGCCAGGTCGGCAACGAGCCGCCGGACGCGGCGAGGGCGTCGTCGAAAGCGCGGCTGACCGTTTTGGCGGCGCGGGCGAGGGTCACGCCGATGGGCGGACGGGTAGGTCGTGGCACGGACCGAGCATACATAGCCCTCAAAGCGTTTGACATCGCATCGTTCGATCTCTAACGTTCCGTCTCGACGCACCCCGTACCCTCGAGGAGGGAGATCACGATGAACGCCTCAACCGACGAGCAGATCCGCGATCTCGGGCAGCGCTGGGCCCAGGCCGAAGAACGCGGCGATATCGGCGTGCTTGACGCGCTGGCCGTCCCGGAATTCCGCATGGTCGGTCCGGCCGGTTTCATCCTGGACAAGGCGCAGTGGCTGGAGCGGTACCGGACCGGCGCGCTGCTGACGAAATCGTTGCGCTGGGATGAGATCGAGGTACGCGATCTCGGATCGGTCGCGATAGCCATCGGCTGCCACACCCAGCAGGCCGAATACCAGGGACGGCCAGTGGACGGCCGATTCCGTATCACCCACATCTTTGTCCGGGACGGCGAGAATTGGCGGCTCGCCGGCCTGCAGCTCAGCCCGATCGCCGGTCCACCACCGTTCAACAGTCCGGAAAGGACAGCGTGATGAGCATCGAACTCAACCACACCATCGTCTGGTCACGGGACAAGGCCGCGTCCTCGAACTTTCTCGGCGACATTCTCGGTGTGCCGGTCGGCGCGCAGACTGGACCATTTCTGCCGATTCAGTTGAGCAATGGCGTAACGCTCGATTTTGCCGACGCGGACGCATCGCAGGTCCGGTCGCAGCATTATGCGTTTCTGGTCAGCGAGGCCGAATTCGACGCCTCGTTCGCCCGGATCCAACAGTCCGGTGTGGACTATTTCGCCGATCCCGGCCACCACCAGCCGAAGGAGATCAACCACCGCGGCGGTGGCCGGGGCGTCTATTTCGTCGACCCGGACGGTCACAACATGGAGCTGCTGACCCGCCCCTAATCACGCATACCAGTTGTGGGCGGCCCGCTTGGGCTGGTATTGCGGGGTTTCCGGGAGATCGTCGGCGACCCGCAACGACCAACGCAGCAACCGTTCGGTCAGCTGGGCCCGGGCCTCGGCGGCGCTCGGATCGTCCCACCGGTTGTGCAGTTCGGCCGGGTCGGACTGTAGGTCGTACAGTTCGCCCCGGCCGAGTACGTCGTAGCTGAGCTTCCACTGTCCTAACCGGACCATCCGGGTCGTCCCGCTCTGGGTCATCGAGTTCAGCTCGTCGTACGTCGGCCCGTCGTAGTTGAAATGCAGGTGCGGGCGCTCGGACGCGTCGTACGGCAACCCGCCGAATCCGCCCTCGGCGTACATGCTGTCGAATTCGGTCGCGGGATAGTCCTCACCGGACAGTAGCGGCAGCAGGCTCCGCCCCTGCACACCGAACGGAATCGGCTGGCCGGCCAGCTCGCAGATGGTCGGAAATACGTCCGCCAGCGAGACGAAATCCTCCCGCCGGGCCGGATCGATGCCCGGCCCGACGACGCGGAACGGAACCCGCATCAGCACTTCCGGCAGGCCGGCGCCCTTGCGCTGCAGGCCGTAATCCCCGACGTAGTCACCGTGGTCGGAAATGAAGAAAAAGACCGTATTCTCGTACAACCCGCGCTCCCGCAACGCGGTAATGAGCCGCCGCAACTGGTCGTCGATCAGCCGGAGCATCCCGCAGTAGCTGGCCCGGTATCGCCGCCACAGCTTGTCGAATCCCGGTCGCTTGCTCTCCACCAGATCGTGCAGCCATCGCCAGCTCTCGCCCTTGTCGGTGATCGCCTCCGGCCCGGCGATGCGATCGGGTACGGCGTCCTCGGGAAAGAGTGAGAAATACGGCTCCGGCACCTGGTACGGGTTGTGCGGCTCGGGCAGCGAGGTCCACAGGAAGAACGGTTTGTCGTCGGTTCGATTGTCGAGAGCGGCAATGGAGTCGCTGACAATGCGGTACGGAAATTGCCGCTCCAAGTCGAACGGCGTCGGCGCCAGCGCCGGTCCGTGATCGATCGAATGGAGCCAGTCGGCGAATTCCTTGTCCTGTCCGGAATCCTCCGGCCCGCGCTCGTGCCAATAAGGCCCGGCGTAAGTGTCGAAATCCGCGGGCTGGCGGTACATGTGCGGCTTGCCCGCGAAATGCAGCGAATATCCGGCGGTACGCAGCACATCAAGCACGTCCGGGCCGCGGGTGACCTCGTGGACGTGGTTTTGCCGGACCCGGTTAGCCGACGGCCACCGCCCGGTGAGCAGGCTGGTCCGGGCCGGCACACAGACCGGTGAGGTGGTGTAAGCATTCGGCAGCCGGACACCGGTCGCCGCGAAGGAATCCAGGAACGGCATCGTATCGAGTGCGAATCCGTCGGCCCGGGTGAAACCGGCTCGTTGTTGGTCGGTCATCAGCAGGACGATGTTGGGCGCCTTCGACACGAGTCGTCTCCTCGGGTTACGTGATTCCGATGCGGCCACTTTATTCGCTGAGCTATTCCGTACAGCGCCGGAACTGGCCGCCCCACGGACCGCCGTACGGCAGTAGAGTCGCCGGCCATGACGAGCAGCGCACAGTACGTGGATGGCAGCGATTCGGCCGGTGTGGAACGGATTCTCGTGGTGACCGCGCATCCGGACGACCTGGATTTCGGCGCGGGCGCCACGATCGCGGCCTGGACCAAGGCCGGCATCGAAGTCTCATACTGCATCGCGACCAGGGGCGACTCGGGCCAGTCCGGCGACACCCCGCGCGATCAGGTACCGCAGGTGCGCGAGAACGAAGCGCGCGCGGCGGCGGCCGCGGTCGGGGTCAGCGACGTGACGTTCCTCGGGTACCCGGACAGCCGGGTGCAGGTGACCCTCGAACTGCGGCGCGACATCGCCCGCCAGATCCGCCGGGTGCGGCCGGACCGGGTGCTGACGCTCTCGCCGGAACGGACCTGGGACCGGGTCGTCAACAACCACCCCGACCACATCGCGGTCGGCGAGGCGACAATGTGCGCGGTCTATCCCGACGCGGCCAACCAGTACATCCACCCGGAGTTGTTCAACGACGAGGATCTGGCCTCCTGGCGGGCGAACGAGGTCTGGATCATTGCCGCGCCCACGCTCAATACGTATGTGGATGTGACCGACACCTTCGAGGCCAAGGTGGCCGCGCTGCAGGCGCATACGAGCCAGACATCGCATATGGCTGGGCTGGCTGACCGGCTCCGCGCCGAACTGGCCGCCAACGCGGCACGGGTGGGATTGCCCGAAGGCCGGCTGGCCGAGCTGTTCCGGTCCTTTCACACCGGTCGTTCGTGAATTTTTGTCGGTACCGGCGTGCATACTGACCCGATCAGTGCACCGCCGAAGGGATCACGACCATGACCGTGCTTCTCGCGATCGGTACCGGCAAGGGGCTGTTTCTGGCCCGCAGCGCGGACGACCGCCGCAATTGGCAGGTGAGCGGGCCGCATTTCCCGATGACCGCGGTCTATTCGTTCGCCATCGACACCCGCCGCCGGCCGACTCGGTTGCTGGCCGGTGTAACCAGCTCGCATTTCGGGCCGAGCGTGGCTACCAGCGACGATCTGGGCGAGACCTGGGACGAGCCCGAGCACGCGCCGATCGCGTTTCCGGCCGATACCAAGGCGGCGTTGGAACAGGTGTGGCAGCTGGCGCCGGGGCGGGCCGGCGAGCCGGATGTCGTGTATGCGGGTGTGCAGCCCTCGGCGCTGTTCCGGTCGCAGGATGGGGGCCGTTCGTTCGAATTGGTACGTGGCCTGTGGGACCACCCGCACCGGCCACAGTGGACACCCGGGTTCGGCGGCAAGGCGGTGCATACGGTGTTGCCGCATCCGACCGAGGCCGATGAGCTGCTGGTGGCGATGTCGACCGGCGGGGTCTACCGGAGCAAGGACGCCGGGGCGAGTTGGGAGGCGAGCAACACCGGAATTCGGGCGTATTTCATGCCAGAGAACGAGTATCCGGAATTCGGCCAATGTGTGCACAAGGTCGCGCAGAATCCCGATCGGCCGGAGCGATATTTCGCCCAGAATCACCACGGCGTTTACCGATCTGAGGACGCCGGGGCGACCTGGTCGTCGATCGCGGACGGGTTGCCGAGCGACTTCGGGTTCGCGATGGTGGTGCATCCGCACCGGCCCGAGGTGATCTACAACTTCCCGTTGCACGCGGACGGGCGGCGGTTCCCGCCGCAGGAGCGGTGCCGGGTGTACCGGTCCGAGGATGCCGGCGGCTCCTGGTCGGCGCTGTCGGCCGGTCTGCCCGAGCAGCCGTATTACGCCTCGGTCTTGCGCGATGCGATGGCCTGCGACGACGCCGACCCGGCCGGGGTCTATTTCGGCAGCCGCGCCGGCGAGGTGTACGCGAGCGCCGACGAGGGGGAGTCGTGGCGTTTGGTCGCCGCGCACCTGCCCGACGTGTTGTGCGTCCGCGCCGCGGTGGTGGACTGATCGCGATGCGGGTGACGGTCCGGTTGCCCGGGGTGCTGCGCAGCGACTGTGGCGGCGCGCGGACGCTCGATGCGCAGTTAGCGGATGGTGCCACGCTCGGCGACCTGTTCGAGCAGCTAGCCGCTGGGTACCCGCGGCTGGAGCGTCGGATACGGACCGAGCAGGGCGAGTTGCGCCGGTACGTCAACGTATTCCTGGATGGCATGGAGTCGCGTGGCTGCGGTGGCCTGGCCGCTCCGTTGCGGGACGGCGGCGAGGTCTACATCATCGCCTCGGTCGCGGGCGGCTGAGGGTCCACTCTCGTCGCGGTGCTGCAGCGGGGCTGCCGGTGGTTTCGGCTTTGACTCCGCGAACCAGGGGCCGGCTTCCAGTCCAGCTCGCCTGTGGCTCTGCTCCATACGTTGGAGCAGAGCCACAGCTCACGTGGCAGACCGATCTCGCGCGTGTGACAGGGAGCGTGGGCCGCGGAATTCCGCCGCCGTGTTATGGGTGCGCTCCGTGGCCGGCATCTCGCGGCAACCCGGCTTGTCGCCGGCTAGCGTGGGAGACATGTCGGACTCGTTCGGTAGCCGTTCGCCTGTCGTGGCGAGACCCGGCGACGAGCGAAATCGGCGTCATTGCGGGGCCGCAGACCGTCAGCCGCACGTTAGAATTCACCATGGCCGGCGAGGCCGGGTTCCCGCTCGCCAACGTGCTTACGTATGCGGTCGTCGTGATTGCTCCTAGCGCGGCAGGTTGGCTGTTGCTTCATGCGCCCAAAACAGTGGCCCGGGTGGCCCGACGGCTCAAGCCACGGGCACTGTGCCCAGCGGGTCGACCGATCCAAGCCGTCGCGGCCGATTTGCGCCGCCTGCACCGAATGCTCGATGAGTTCGAACCGGGAACACCGATGATCCGCCGGGTCGGTACGTGGCGCGCCTACGACTCGCTGCTGATCCAGGCCTGCGCCGCGATGGCGGTCGAGCAGCACCTGGATGAGCTGCCCGAAGAGGGCATGGATCGCGAAATCGAACGGCTCCGGGTCGAGGAGTCGCTGCGTTCGGCCGGAATGGTCATCCACTGATCCGGCGATTCGCCCGTCAAGTTCATGCAGAAATGGGTCCGCTCGCCCGGCGCTTCGGGCATGATCACGGGTCAGGTGGTTGAGCGGGCGGATCGGATGTGGTTACGATCTGGCCGGCACGCAGGGAGCCTCCGGTCCGCGGAAAGGGCACAGCCCACCTGATCGCTTGGCCAGAGCGTTTGTGGACTCCTTTCGGCCTGAGGATGCGGACATCAGGCGTTACGAGAGGAGGCCATCGTGCCTACCGCACTGCCTGACAACGCCAGCCTGGAGCACCTGCGTAAGGCGGCCCGGGTCCTGCAACGGGCCGTACGAGCCGGCGATCCGGAAGGGATCGAGCGAGTTGATCGTGGCGGCTACGTGGTCGACCGGTTATCCGAATTCCCGTTGAGCGCGGCCCAGTTGGTCATTGCCCGGGAATACGGATTTCCCAGTTGGCCCCGGCTCAAGCACCACTTGGAGGTTATCGCCGAATACCGCTGGGATACCCCAACCCGGGCGACGAATCCGGCCGATGAATTCTGCCAATTGGCCTGTCTCAATTACGTCGACGATTCACCCAAGCGCTGGGCCGACGCCCGGCGGATGCTGACCGAAAATCTCGTCTACGGACATATTTGGGCGGCGGCCGCAGCCGCGAATCTGCCCGCCGTACAACGGGAGCTTGATAAAGATCCTGGTGCGGCTAGGCGACGGGGCGGACCGAATCATTGGCAGCCGCTTTTCTATCTGACGTATTCGCGCCTCGACCGCGACACCGAGGCCGTACTCGCGACCGCGCGGGTTTTACTCGATGCTGGTGCCGACCCCGACGAAGGCTATTTGTGGCGCGGCTTGCCGACCCCGTTCACGCTGCTGACCGGCGTATTTGGCGAGGGCGAGCAGGGGCCGGAAAGCCAGCCCAGGCACCCGGATTCGCTGGCGTTGGCGCGGTTGTTGCTCGACCGCGGCGCCGACCCCAATGATGGCCAGGCGTTGTATAACCGCATGTTCGGGCCCGACAACGACCACTTGGAATTGCTTTTCGAATACGGCCTGGGCCGCGGCGACGGGGGACCGTGGAAGGCGCGGATGGGAGACGCGCTGGAATCTCCGGTGGAAATGGTACGTGGCCAGCTGCGGTGGGCGTTGCGGCACGGGATGGGCGAGCGGGTCGCGCTGTTGGTGGCGAACGGGGTCGATATCAGCATGCCCTTCGCCGACGGCCAGACGCCGGTCGAGACGGCGCAGGTCTCGGGGTACCCGAACGTGGCTGAATATCTGATCGCTCAGGGGGCGGCCGCACCGGACCTGGGACCGGTCGATGCCTTTGTGGCGGCGGCATTGCAGGCCGATCGGGCCACTGTGGACAGACTTGGTCGGGATGTCGTGGCGGCCGCGCGCCAGGAACGGCCCGGCCTGACCGTGTGGGCCGCCGCGTGTGGACGGACCGAGGCGATCCGGTTACTGGTCGAGTACGGTTTTGACGTCAACGCGTTGGCCCGCGGCGATGTGCCGGTCGAACAGCCCTGGCAGACGGCTTTGCACGAGGCGGTGCACCGGGACAATCTGCCGATGGTGCGCACATTGTTGGAATTGGGCGCCGACCCGAATATCCACGACGCCCGATTCGATGCCACGCCGTTGGGTTGGGCCCAGTATTTCGGCAACCAACGGCTGGCCGAACTGCTGGAACCGCTCACCAGCTAGAGCATGTCTCTTAAGTCCTCGCGTAGCCGGCCGACGCTAGGGCCGGCTGGCCGGACGAAGTGGCGGAATATCCGCCGGCGGCGCCTCGGACGGTGCGGACGTCGAGCCGTCGCGTCCGGAAGCTCCGGACGGTCCCGACTGTCCGTCCGGTCCCGAGGGGCCAGACTGACCAGCCGGCCCTGACAACCAGCCCTGGCTGGCAACACCCAACTGGTACGGCACGTTGACGACCATCACGCCAGGGGTGAACAGCAACCGCGCCTTCAGCCGCAATGCGCTCTGGTTGTGCAGCAAATACTGCCACCACCGGGTGACCACGTATTCGGGCACGAACACGGTTAGCACATCGCGCGGGCTTTCCCGGCGAATTCCCTTCACATAATCCAGAATGGGCCGGGTGACCTCGCGGTACGGGGACTCGATAATACGTAACGGTATCGGGATATCCCGTTTCGCCCATTGTCGTTCCAGCTCACGGGTCGCGGTCTCGTCCATGTTGACCGTGAGCGCGACCAGCGTGTCCGGCCGGGTGGCCCGGGCGAACGCCAGCGCGCGCAGTGCCGGCTTGTGCAGCCGGGATACCAGGACGATCGCGTGCACCCGCGAGGGCAGCGTCACCGGACCTTCTTCCTGCGGCATGATCTCCGCCTCGACCCGGAGGTAGTACCGGCGGATTCCCTTCATTATCAGGAAAAGCACAATCATAGCGGCGACCGCGAGCCAGGCACCGTGCTCGATCTTGGTTGCGAACACGATGATCAGCACGACCGCGGTCGCGATGGCCCCGGTCAGGTTGATCGCCTGCGACCGGCGTATCTTGCGCCGCTGCTCACTGTCCACACCGGAGCGCAGCTCGCTGTTCCAGTGCCGCACCATGCCGGCCTGGCTGAGGGTGAACGAGGTGAACACGCCGATGATGTAGAGCTGGATCAGCCGATCGAGGTTGGCGTTGAACCCGATGATCAGTGCGGCGGCGAATCCGGCCAGCAGCAGGATCCCGTTGGAGAAGACCAACCGGTCGCCCCGGGTGTACAGCTGCCGGGGCAGATGGCTGTCGCGGGCCAGAATCGAGGCCAGCATGGGGAATCCGTTGAACGCGGTATTCGCGGCCAGCACCAGGATCGCGGCGGTCGCGGCCTGGAACAAATAGAACAGGACGTTGTGCTGACCGTAGACCGCGGCCGCGATCTGCGAGATCACCGACGGGTTGCCGCTGGACTGCGCCCGCGCCTTCAACTCCAAAGCCAGCACGGTAATGCCGGAGAACAGCACGATCGCGATCGTGCCCATCATCGTCAAGGTCGTCGCGGCGTTGCGCGGCTTGGGCTTACGGAACGCCGGCACGCCGTTGCTGATTGCCTCTACGCCGGTCAACGCCGTACAACCCGAGGCAAACGCCCTTAGCACCAACAACAACGTGAAAAGCCCACCAACCTTGGCCGTCTGGTGCAGTTGCTGACCTGCCGTAGAAGCATCGGGTAGGCCGGTCGTTCCGGCCTTGATCGCGGCAACCAGGAACATCAACAACGTCAAGGCAATGAACGTATAAGTCGGAATGGCGAAAACCCGACCGGCTTCCTTGACCCCACGCAGATTGGCCAGAGCGAGTATCGCGACGAAACCGACCGACATCTCCACGGCGTAAGGCGATAAGGCCGGCGCCGCCGACGTGATCGCCACCACGCCGGAGACGATCGAGACCGCGACCGTCATGACGTAATCGACCAGCAGGGCCGAAGCAGCGGTCAATGCCGCCGATTCCCCCAAATTCACCTTGCTGACGATATAGGCGCCACCACCGCCGGGATAGGCGTAACACGTCTGTCGGTACGAGGCGACCACGATCGCCAGCAGTACCGCGATCGCCGCCGCGACCCATTTGGACAGAGCCAGGTACGCGGCGCCGCCCAACGCCAGCACGAGCACGATTTCCTCAGTGGCGTAGGCGACAGAGGAAATCGGGTCGGAGGCGAACACCGGCAGGGCGAGCCACTTGGGCAGCAGCGTTTCGCCCAGCTGCTCATTGCGTCGGGCCCGGCCGATGAGCAGCCGCTTTACTACGTCGAACACGCCATCCCCGATCGGTACGGATGCCTGCCGCACCAGTCAAATGCGTCTGCGGCCAATGTCCGGTCTCGTATACGTTGCGTTAACGCCAACGCCCCGGATTTATACGCCTTTTATACGCCGCCGGATCGACTGCTGGGAAAGGCATATCAACCCCGTATACATCGCTGGAGTTCCGGCCGCCGCTGCGTTACTGAGACATAAGGGAGCCGGATCGGAAGCGGTGGCAGGCGATGGCGAGCGCGCGTGGTGTGTTGCGGGTCTACCTCGGTGCCGCACCGGGTGTGGGCAAGACGTACGCGATGTTGGGTGAGGCGCATCGCCGACTCGGCCGCGGTACGGACGTCGTGGTGGGTTATGTGGAATGCCACGGGCGGCGGCGCACCAAGGAGCAGTTGAACGGCTTGGAGGTTGTGCCCCGGTTGAGCCGGGAGTACCGGGGTGCGTTGTTTGAGGAAATGGACCTCGACGCGGTGCTGGCCCGTAAACCGGACGTGGTCCTGGTGGACGAGTTGGCCCACCGCGACGTGCCCGGCGGTCGGCACGAGAAGCGCTGGCAGGACGTCGAGGAGCTGCTGGCCGCGGGCATCGACGTCATCACGACCGTCAATATCCAGCACCTCGAATCGCTCAACGACGTGGTGGAACACATCACCGGCATCGTGCAGCGCGAAACCCTCCCCGATGCGGTGGTACGGGCGGCCGACCAGATCGAGCTGGTCGATTCCTCGCCCGAGGCGCTGCGCCGGCGGATGGCGCACGGCAATATTTACGCACCGGACAAGGTGGACGCTGCCCTGTCGAACTACTTTCGGATTGGCAATCTGGCCGCGCTGCGGGAGTTGGCGTTGCTGTGGTTGGCCGACCGGGTCGATGAGGGTTTGCAGAAATACCGGGAACAGCACGACATCGCCGGCACCTGGGAAACCCGCGAGCGTGTGGTGGTCGCGATCACGGGTGGGCCGGAAAGTTCGACGCTGATCCGGCGGGCGGCCCGGATCGCGGCCCGCTCTACCGGTGGCGAACTGCTCGCGCTGCACGTATCCCGCACCGACGGCCTGACCGGAGCCTCGCCCGCGGCTCTGGCCGGAGAACGCAAGCTGGCCGAATCGCTGGGCGGTACGTTCCACCAGGTCGTCGGCGATAACGTTCCGCAGGCACTGCTGGATTTCGCCCGCGCCGAGAACGCCACCCAGTTGGTACTGGGCACCAGCCGGCGCGGCCGCTGGGCCCATTTCGTCACCGGTCCGGGCATCGGTGCCACCGTCACCCGTAACTCAGGCGATATCGACGTTCATATGGTGACGCACGAGGAAGCGGGCAGCGGGCATCGGTTGCCGGCCTTCAGCGGTGGGCTTTCCGTTGGTCGTCAGCTCGCCGGCGGGCTGGTCGGTCTGCTCGCATTGCCTGCTTTGACGGCGATATTGGGCGAGGTACGCAGCGATCTCACGCTCTCCAGCCAGATCCTGCTGTATCTCATCGTCGTGCTCGCGGTGGCGTTGGTCGGCGGGATTTATCCGGCGCTGTTGGCCGCGATCGCGGCATCACTGCTGTTGAACTACTACTTCACGCCGCCGCTGTATACGTTCAATATCGGCGAACGGAACAACATCATCGCGCTCGTGGCATTTCTGCTGGTCGCGGTCGGCGTGAGTTCCGTGGTTGACCTGGTGGCGCGCCGCAGCCGGCAGGCGGCGCGGGCCAGCAGCGAGGCGGCGACATTGTCGGTCTTGGCTGGCAGCGTATTGCGCGGCGAAAACGCCTTGCAGGCCCTGGTCGATCGGTTACGTGAGACGTTCGGCATGGACTCGGTGAGCCTGCTGGCCCGGCCGACCGACTCCGATGACCGCAGCCGGGTTGAAACCAGTGACGCCGACCCGTGGAACGTACTGGCCTGCTCCGGTGGGCCGCCGTGCCTGGTCCCGGACGAGGCCGAAACCACCTTGCTGGCGGGGGAAAACTACCGGCTGGCGTTGCGGGGTCGGACGCTGCCGGCCTCCGACCAGCGGGTTCTGGTGGCATTCGCGACCCAGGCGGCCGCCGTGCTCGAACAGCGCCGGTTGGCCCAGGCCGCGGCGGCCGCACAGCCGTTGGCCGAACTGGATCGCACCCGGACCGCGCTATTGGCCGCCGTGAGCCACGACCTGCGAACGCCGCTCGCATCGGTCAAGGCCGCAGTGGACAGTCTGCGCGATCGCGATGTGGCCTGGAGCGAGGAGGACCAGCAGGAATTGCTCGCGGCCGCGGCCGAATCGCTGGACCGGCTCTCAGCTCTGGTGGAGAACCTGCTGGACATGAGCCGGTTGCAGGCCGGCGCGTTGCCGGTGTTCCGGCGGCGCGTCGCGATCGAGGAAGTCGTTCCCAGAGCACTGGACGATCTCGGTCCGGATGGTCGCGACGTCGGCGTCAGCATTCCGGCCGAACTGCCGGAAGTGATTGCCGATCCCGCCTTATTGGAACGAATTGTCGCCAATATCGTGGCGAACGCGTTGCGCTACGCGGCCAGCGACCAGCCGCCGTTGATTACCGCGAGCGCGCTGGCCGACCGGGTCGAACTGCGGGTGATCGACCGCGGTCCGGGAATTCCGAAAGACGCCCGGGACCGGATTTTCGCGCCGTTCCAACGGCTCGGCGACCGGGACAATACGACCGGTCTTGGCCTCGGTCTGGCGCTCTCGCGCGGTCTGGCCGAGGCGATGGACGGCAGCCTGGTGCCCGATGACACACCCGGTGGCGGTCTGACCATGGTCCTCACCCTGCGGGCGGCCCAACTCTCGGCGACCGCGATCCCGGTCCCGGCCGACGAACAACTCGCTTAGGGGTGTCTCTTGGATCCTGGCGGCCAGGATCCAAGAGCCCCCCAGCCGAAGGGCGGCGTATCAAAACCGTAGAAATTCCGGGGTGAAGCGTAAACAAGTTGTGACCGCGCTTTCCCCTACCCGTAACTCCCGATTGACTTGACCTTGCGGGCTGGTACGGCGAGGTGGTGACGTGATGAGCAGACGGATCGGAGCATCAAATCGTTGGCTGCTCGGACCAGGGGCGTATTTCGGAGCCTTCGTCGGTTCGATGGTTCTCGCCGTGCTGCTGGGCGCACTTGATCCCTGGATCGGAGCTACGGCGGCGTTGTCGGTGCTGGCCATCTTTGTCGCCATCTGGTCGGCCAGTACGTCAATCGCCGGCGCGATCGCCGCCCTGGTCTGTGCCGCATTGTTCGCGGACGGTTTCGTTGTCGACCAGATGGGCAGGCTGGCCTGGCATGGCACGGTGGATCTGGAACGGCTGGGAGCGTTGGTTTTCGCCGCGATCGTGGGATTGTCCGTTCGGGCGGTGCTCTGGCTGAGTCGGAAACCGAAACCGGTACCGGTTATCACGACCGTGGCGCCGCGCCGCGTCCCCGGGTTCGCCACCCGTCCACATCGGACAATGCACCTGTGACTCGCGTTCTCATCGTCGATGACGACCCAGATATCCGTCGAGTTCTCGGACTGACCCTACGAGCCCGGGGTTATGAGCCGATCGCGGCCGAGAACGGAACCGTGGCGCTGGAACGCGCGGCGACCAGCGATCCCGATGTGGTCATGCTGGACCTCGGATTGCCCGACATAGATGGGATGCAGGTCCTCACCGCACTACGGTCGACCACTCGGGTGCCCATCATTATCCTGTCCGGTCGCTCCGACGCGACCGACAAGATTGGCGCCCTCGACGCGGGCGCCGACGATTACATCACCAAGCCGTTCGGCATTGGTGAGCTGATGGCCCGGTTGCGGGCCTGCACCCGGCGCGCCCCGGCCGAACCGACGGTACCGGTGCACATCGGCGATGTCGTGGTCAATCTCGCCGCCCGTACCGTCACCCGCCAGGCCGATTCAGAGCAGCGCATTCGCCTCACGCCGACCGAATGGCGGCTGCTGGAAGCCCTGGTGCAACAACCGGGCATGCTCGTCGGGCAGAGCCAACTGCTGAGCAAAGCCTGGGGACCGGGCGCGCAGGACAAGAGTCACTATCTGCGGCTGTATATGGCGCGGCTGCGCAGCAAGCTGGAACCGGACCAGCACCACCCGCGCTATCTGCTCACCGAGCCCGGCATGGGATATCGCTTCCAACCCTGACGCCGTAGCATCCCTTTTTCAAAGGGCCCATAGTGGCGCTCGCCACGCACTCAATGGGTGCTATTCACCTCCGCGTATAAAGCCCGTAGATATTCGGGGCGGCGGCGTATGAACAGCGTATAGAGACGGTGAATGAGTCCCCGGCGTGTTGTTCACTGTCTTGCGTGCTGCCGGAAGCCATCCGCGCGTGCAACATCTCGACTTTCGATCGGGGAGGTGCGTCAGCCCGTGGCTGATGTCATTTTCATTGTTGTGATTCTGGCTGTCTTCGGCCTGCTGGTGCTGGCGGCGAAGGGTGCTGAGAAGTTGTGACCGCCGCCAATGCCACCGGTCTCGTGCTGGCGATTCTCGTCACGATCTTTCTGGTTGTGGCCCTGTTGTTCCCGGAGCGTTTCTAAATGAGCTCATCGGTAGCAGTGTTCCTGTTTCTCGTGCTGCTCGTTGTCGCACTGGTCCTGACCTACCGGCCATTCGGCGACTACATGGCACGGGTCTTCACCTCGGCCCGCCATCTGCGGGCCGAGCGGGTGATTTACCGAATAGGCGGCGTGGATCCCGATTCGGAGCAACCCTGGCCCAGGTATCTGCGCAGCGTGCTGGCGTTCTCGCTGATTTCCGTATTGTTCCTGTACGGATTCCTCCGGCTTCAGCACAAGCTGTTCCTGAGCCTCGGGTTCCCGGGGATGTCGCCGAGCCTGTCGTTCAACACGGCCAGCAGCTTCGTGACGAACACGAACTGGCAGGCCTATTCCGGTGAATCCGCCGCCGGCTATCTGGTGCAGATGGCGGGCCTGGCGGTGCAGAACTTCGTCTCGGCCGCGGTGGGTATCGCGGTCGCGATCGCGTTGGTTCGCGGGTTCGCCCGGCGCCGGACGGACAAGCTGGGCAACTTCTGGGTTGATCTGACCCGAACTGTCTTCCGTATTCTGCTGCCAATTGCCGTCGTTTTCGCGATCGTTTTCGTGGCCGCCGGAATGGTGCAGAACTTCCACGACTTCCACACCGTCACCACGTTGACCGGCGGCAAGCAAGCGATTCCGGGTGGACCGGTCGCCTCGCAGGAAGTTATCAAGGAACTGGGCACCAACGGTGGCGGTTTCTTCAACGCAAACTCCGCCCACCCGTTCGAGAACCCCACGAACTGGACGAACTTCCTTGAGATCTATCTGATCCTGGCGATCGGTTTCTCGTTGCCACGGACGTTCGGCCGGATGGTCGGTGACAAGCGGCAGGGCCTGCTGATCGTTGGTGTGATGTCGCTGCTCATGGCAGTGAGTTTCGGTCTGATCATCACGGCGCAGCTGACGCACCATGGCACGGTTCCCACCGCGGCCGGCGGATCGACCGAAGGCACCGAGACCAGATTCGGAGTGCCGCAATCAGCGGTATTCGCCGCGGCCACGACGCTGACTTCCACCGGAGCCGTCGATTCGTTCCATGATTCGTATACGTCCTTCGGCGGCATGATCACGATCGTCAATATGGGTCTCGGTGAGATCGCGCCGGGCGGCACCGGTTCGGGTCTGTACGGCATTTTGATTCTGGCCGTGCTGAGCGTTTTCGTGGCCGGCCTGATGATCGGCCGTACGCCTGAATATCTGGGCAAGAAGCTTGGCGGCCGGGAAATCAAGTTCGCCTCGCTGTACATCCTGACCACGCCGGCCTGCGTGCTGATCGGTACGGGAATTGCGATGGCATTACCCGGTGAACGCGCATCCATGCTCAATAGCGGCCCGCACGGTCTGTCTGAGGTGCTCTACGCGTTCATGTCGGCCGGCAACAACAACGGTTCGGCGTTCGCCGGCTTGTCGGTGAATACGACCTGGTGGAATACCGCGTTGGCGTTGGCGATGCTGATCGCTCGCTTCCTGCCGATGGTTTTCGTGCTCGGCCTGGCCGGTTCGCTGGCCAAACAGGAGCCGGTGCCTGAATCGGTGGGAACGCTGCCGACGTACCGGCCGCAGTTCGCCGGAATGCTCACCGGCGTTGCTCTCATCGTCGTCGCTCTTACCTATCTCCCGGCGCTCGCGCTGGGTCCGCTCGCGGAGGGTCTGCACTAAATGACCGCCACATATACCGAACGCCCGGCTGTCCGGGCCCGGGCACCGCGCACGCCGGGGCGTGTGTCCGGTGGGCTCCTGGACCCCAAACAGCTGTGGCAGTCCACACCGGACGCCTTCCGGAAGCTTGATCCGCGGACGCTGTGGCGTAACCCGGTCATGTTCATCTGCGAGGTCGGCGCCGTATTCACCACGGTGCTGACCATCGCCAACAGCTCGGTTTTCGGTTGGCTGATCACGATCTGGCTGTGGCTGACCGTGTTATTCGCCAATCTGGCCGAGGCCGTGGCCGAGGGGCGCGGCAAGGCTCAGGCCGACACCCTGCGCCGGGCCAAGACCGACACGATGGCGCGACGCATCAGCGGCTGGCAGATCGGCCAACCGGTGACCGCGAACCTGGTCAGCGGGGCCGAATCGGTTCCCGCGCCGCAGTTGCGCCAGGGCGACTTCGTCGTCATCGAGGCCGGGCAACTCATTCCGGCCGACGGCGACGTGGTCGACGGTGTGGCCAGTGTGGACGAATCCGCGATCACCGGTGAATCGGCGCCGGTGATCCGGGAATCCGGCGGTGACCGCTCGGCGGTCACCGGCGGCACGCGCGTGCTGTCCGACCGGATCGTCGTACACGTCACGCAGAAGCCGGGCGAGAGCTTTATCGACCGGATGATCGCGCTGGTTGAAGGCGCGGCCCGGCAGAAGACGCCGAACGAGATCGCGCTGAACATTCTGCTCGCCTCGCTGACGATCATCTTTCTGTTGGCCGTGGCGACGCTGCAGCCGTTGGCTATTTTCAGTAAGGCCAACCAACCCGGTGTTCCCAATAGCCCGGCACTGGATATGCACGGCGTCACCGGCGTCGTATTGGTCAGCCTGCTGGTGTGTCTGATCCCGACCACGATCGGCGCGCTGCTCTCGGCCATTGGTATCGCCGGCATGGACCGGTTGGTGCAGCGCAACGTGCTGGCGATGTCCGGCCGCGCGGTGGAAGCCGCCGGCGATGTGAATACGCTGCTGTTGGACAAGACCGGAACGATCACCCTGGGAAACCGGCAGGCGAGCGAATTCATCCCGGTCGGCGGGGCAGCGGCGAACGAGGTCGCCGACGCCGCCCAACTCTCCAGCATCGCCGATGAAACGCCCGAAGGTCGCAGCGTCGTGGTGTTGGCGAAAACCGCTTACGGATTACGAGAACGCGACGAAGGCGAATTGCCGGGCGCGGAATTCGTACCATTCTCCGCGCAGACCCGGATGAGCGGTGTCGACCTCGCCGACGGCCGGCAGGTCCGCAAGGGCGCCGCGACCGCGGTGACCGCGTGGGTACGGGACGGCGGCGGGGCGGTGCCCGAGGACGTGGGCTCCACAGTGGACGGTATTTCCGCCTCCGGTGGTACGCCGCTGGTGGTGGCCGAACGCGTCCACGATGTGCCACGCGTGCTGGGTGTCATTCACCTGAAGGACGTGGTCAAGGAAGGCATGCGCGAGCGTTTCGACGAAATGCGCCGGATGGGTATTCGTACGGTGATGATCACCGGTGACAATCCGCTGACCGCACGCGCTATCGCCGATGAGGCGGGGGTTGACGACTTCCTGGCCGAGGCCACGCCGGAAGACAAGATGTCGCTGATCAAAAAGGAGCAGCAGGGCAACAAGTTGGTCGCGATGACCGGTGACGGTACGAACGACGCGCCGGCGCTGGCGCAGGCCGACGTCGGCGTGGCGATGAATACCGGTACGTCGGCGGCGAAAGAGGCCGGCAACATGGTCGACCTTGATTCGGATCCGACCAAGCTCATTGAGATCGTCGAGATCGGAAAGCAGCTGCTGATCACCCGTGGTGCGCTCACCACGTTCTCCATCGCGAACGACGTGGCGAAGTACTTCGCCATTATTCCGGCCATGTTCGCCGGGGTGTATTCCGGTCTGGACAAGCTCAACATCATGCGCCTGCACTCACCGGAATCGGCGATTCTCTCGGCGGTCATCTTCAACGCGCTGATCATTGTCGCGCTGATCCCGTTGGCCCTGCGGGGTGTGCGGTACCGGCCGAGCAGTGCGGCGAACATGCTGCGCCGGAACCTTTACATATATGGCGTCGGCGGTCTGATCCTGCCGTTCGCTGGAATCAAGATCATTGACCTGATCATTCAATTCATCCCCGGGATAAGGTAGTTATGGATCACCTTCCTGGCTGGCTGCGCCAGCACGTCGCGGCCCTTCGTATGCTGATCGTCTTCACGATCATCCTCGGTGTGGGTTATCCGCTCCTGGTGACCGGAGTCGCGCAGCTGCCGGGGCTGCACAGCAAGGCAAATGGCTCCATGATCAAAGCCGCGGACGGGAAGACGGTTGGCTCGTCGTTGATCGGACAGTCCTTTACCGACAGCAAGGGCAATCCGATCGCGAAATACTTCCAGAGCCGCCCGTCGGCGGCCGGCGACGGTTACGACCCGACCGCGAGCAGCGCCAGCAACCTCGGGCCGGAGAGCATTGTGGACACCCTGCCCAATCCGAGTGTCAAGTCCGACACCGGAACACAGAGCCTGTTGACCCAGGTCTGCGCCCGGAGCATGGAGATCGGGAAATTCGACGGGGTGAGCGGCGCCCGGCCATTTTGTACGCCCGATGGCGTCGGCGCGGTGTTGTCGGTTATTCACCAGCACGGCACGGTTGGCCCGATCACCCAGGTCGTCAGCGTCAACCAGGCCTGCCCGACCAAGCCGTTCATCACCACATACAAGGGCGTGACGGTGCAATGTGCGACGTTCGGTCAGGACTACAGCCACGGTGTGATCACGCCGATCAGGGGCAATGCGCCGACCAACCCGGCCGTGCCGCCGGACGCGGTAACGGCCAGCGGTAGCGGGCTCGACCCGCATATCTCGCCGGCCTACGCCGATATCCAGATCAACCGGGTCGCCCACGCGCGTGGTCTGTCCACCTCGCAGGTTCGCTCGCTGGTGCACAAGTACACCACCGGTCGCGGGCTGGGTTTCCTCGGTGACCCCGCGGTCAACGTGCTCAAGCTCAATATCGCGCTCGACAAGGCGAGCAAGGCCTGAGCCGGATCTGACGAAAGTATTACCGCCGCCCTGCCCCGACCATGCGGCGGGGCGGTTCCTTTTCCGGTGTTGGTTAGGCTGGTGTGGTGAGTTCCGACGAGTCGTCCGCGCAATGGTTGCGCGACCTGGCCGGCGGGGGACCCGAATACGCCGCCGCGGTGCGGCGACTGCACGAATTACTCTTACGTACCGCGTTGTACGAAGTGCGCCGGCGACCGACGACCGTCAGCGGACCGGAGCTCACCGATATCGCGCATCAGGCCGCCTCTGATGCGATGCTGGCGATTATCCGGAAGTTGCCGGAATTTCGCGGCGAGAGCCGGTTCACCACCTGGGCCTACAAGTTCGCCGTACTCGAGGTTTCGAACAAGCTGGGCCGGCACTATTGGCGTAATCCGCCGGTTCGGCTGGGCGACGCGGACTGGGATTCGCTGCCGGACCGGATCGGGATCGAACCTGATGCGCAGGCCGAATACGCCGAACTGCTGGATGCCATCCGTCAGGCGGTGCGGACCGAGCTCACCGATCATCAGCGCCGATTGTTCGTCGCGGTTGTCGTGAACGGGGTTCCGCTGGACGCGCTGGTGGCCGAGTTGGGGGTGAGCCGGAATACGATTTACAAAGTCGTTTTCGACGCTCGCCGTAAGATCCGTGCGGCGCTCGTCGCTAATGGATATCTGGACGACATTGCGGTGGGACGATCATGAGCAATCAGGACATCGTGCGGCAATTCCTCGCCACCGATCCACGTGATGTCGGCTGCGACGAGGCGATGGAAGTGCTGCACATCTACGTGGAGGCGGCCGACGCGGAGCTGCGTTTCCCCGGTGTGGCAGTGCATCTGGCCGCGTGCGGGCCGTGCTCGGAGGACTTCCACGGCCTGCTGGCGGCGGTGACCCGTGACGCTTGATTCCGCGCAACTGCTGGCCGCGTTGCAGAGTCAGGGCGACGACCTGGTTCGGACTGCCGCGCAGTCCGATCCGGACCGGAAGGTGCCGTACTGTCCTGGTTGGACGGTGCGGGACCTTGTGGCGCACCTGGAGACGGTGTACCGGTGGGCCGGCCAGATCGTGCGCGAGCGCTGGCAGTCGCGGCCGGACCGGGCCGAGCGAGCGGGCGAGGGCGTGCGGTCACTGGCGGCGGCTCATGCCGAGTTGCTGGAAATATTACGAACCGCGCCGGCGGACCTGGCCTGTTGGACGCACTGGCCGGCGCCATCAGGTCGGGATTACTGGATCCGCCGCCAGACCCACGAAACCGCGGTGCACAACGTCGATCTGCACAACGCGGTCCGCGGTATCCCGGCCGGCGGGGCGGAATTGGATCCGGCGCTTGCCGGCGACGGAGTGGACGAGATGGTGTGCGGGTTCTCCCGCCGCTTCCGGCCCTGGTTGCGGGAAGCACCGGCGCATGTGCTGGCGCTGCACGCGGCGGACATCGACCGGTGGTGGTGGATCCGGCTTGGTCCGGGCGAGCCGGAATTCGGCCGCGGGCAGACCGATCACGGCACTGCGGTCAGCGGTCGCGCCGGCGAACTCCTGCTGTGGTTGTGGAACCGCCGTGAGCCGGCCGGCCTGGACGTGACCGGTGACCCGGCCGCGGTGCGAATGTGGCGCCAACAGGCCCACATCTAGAAATTCTCTTGGCGCTGGTAAGAATGGCTCCGAACCGCGCCGCTAACGACAGTGAACGATCCACACCGGACTGTCGTACGAAGGAGCGCGGTAATGCCTGTCCTAAAGGTCGGAGATAAATTCCCGGAACTGACCATCACTACCATCGATGGTCAATCGTTGACGTTGCCGGATCATCTGGCCGGCGATTACGGCGTGGTCTTGTTTTTCCGCGGCGCCTGGTGCCCGTACTGCAATGCCCAACTGCGTGCGTTCCAGCGCGCCCAGGACGCATTGGCCGACGTCGGCGCCCGCGTGGTGGCGTTATCCGTCGATGATGCGACTACCACGAAAGACCTGATCGAGAAACACCACTTGACCTTTCCGGTCGGGCACAGCGCCGACGCCCGGGCGATCGCGACATTGACCGGGGCGTTTATCAATGAAGAACCGCTGCATTTGCAATCGACCGGATTTGTGCTGGATCCGCAGGGGCGAGTGATCGTCGCCGCCTATTCCAACGGCGCGATCGGGCGGCTGGTGCCGGAGGACGTGATCGGCCTGCTGCGGTACGTCCGGCAGCACGCGGCCTGAGCTGTCACAGCCCGGTCCTACGGTGTGCGCATGGGAATTCGGGTCGAGTCGGCGCAGGCGGTGGCGTATCGGCTGCACGTGAACAACCTGACCGAGCGGCTGCCGGCCGGTTCGTACGAACAGGCGGCGGCCTATGCCGTTCAGGACACGTATCCGTGCTCGGCGTTGCTGTCGCTGCACGCCCGGGTGGCAGATTGTGAGCCGACGGCGTGGGAGGACCGAAGCCTGGTCCAGACGTACAGCCCGCGAGCGGCGGTCCACGTCCTGCCCGCGGCCGATATCGGCATCTTCACCGTCGGTCGGTTGCCGTTGGATGCCGAGGCCCGGCGCGCTGTATTGGACAACGCGGACCGGGCCTGTCGCGCCATGGCGGGTGTCCGGGCGTCGCGACAGGAAATGCCGGAGGGGTTCGGTGAATGGACCCGGCGGGGCGCGGCGTCTGGTCGGATCGGGATGCGGTGGGACGCCAGCTCGTTGAGTTTCCACGAATTACCTGCGCCAGATATTGATCCGCAGATCGCCGAACTGGAATTGTGCCGCCGGCACGTACACGCATTCGGCCCGACCAACCCGGTCGCTTTCGCCTGGTGGGCCGGTTTGTCCACACCGGAGGGTCGGCAGATCTGGCAGCGACTGGCGGAGGAATTGATACCGGTCGACCTGGCCGGGCAGGACGGCTGGATTCTGGCGAGCGATGAATCGGCGCTGCGGACGGCCGCGGCGCAAGGCGTACGGCTGCTGCCGAGCGAAGAACTGCGACTGTTCGGATTGGACCGTACCGGCGTCTTCATCGCGCCGACCCGCAAGGTGACCTGGCCGCGATTCGACACGTTCCACCCGCATGGCGTGCTGGTCGACGGGCAGATCGTGGGCGCCTGGGGCCGGCGCGGTGCGCGGGTCTCGGTGCGACTGTCCGAACGGGTCAGTCCGGGCGTACGGGATGCCATTGAGGCCGAGGCATTGTCGTTCCCGATCCCGCGGGCGCGGATGAGCGTGCGGTTCGGCTGACCGGATGTGGCTGCCGTCGGCCCGGCCGCTGTGACATACGGTGGGGCCGTGACCGAGTCTGCGAATCGTCTCGATGATCCCTTCGCCCAGCTGACCGGCTCGTTGGCCAGCGCCTCGCACTGGCAGCTGCGGGTGGAAGCGGTACGCGAGCTGAGCCCGAACGTACGCCGGATCCAGCTGAGCGCGCCCGGCCTCGGCGGCCTGGAATACCAGCCCGGCCAGGACCTCATGCTGTTGGTCGCGGTTGAGGGCAACCGGCCGGTGCGGCGGCGGTACACGATCCGGTCGCTCGACCGCGCCCGCGACCTGGTCACGATCGACGTCGTCATGCACGGCGGTGGGCCCGGCGAGGAGTGGATCGCGGCCGCGGGGCCCGGCGACACGGTGGCCGGCATCGCGCCACGCGGCAAGATCTTCCCTAACCGGGACGCCGACTGGCATCTGTTCATCGGCGACGAATCCGCGATCCCGATGGTCTCGGCGATGGCCGAGTCGCTGCCGGATCACGCCGAAGTGGTCGCCGTATTGGAGATCCCCGAAGCCGCCGACCAGCAGCCGATCCAGAGCGCCGGTCCGGTACGTACCGTCTGGCTGCCACGCGATGGCCGCCCGGCTGGTGAGGCCGATGCGCTGATCGAGGCGGTCGAGAAGATCGAGCTGCCGACCGGGCACGGGCATGCGTACATCGCCGGCGAGGCGCGGGTCGTACTGGCCCTGCGCGAGGTACTGACCGGACGTGGCCTGGCCGCCGAGCAGCTCTCGCCGAAGGCGTACTGGGGACGCGGTCGGGGCAACGCCAACCACGGCGAACCGCCCAAGGACTAAGGAGTTCGGCCGCATCGGGACAACGGCCGCGCGAGCCGATCCGGCGCCGGGCAGGCCGGTTAGGCTGGCCGCATGACCCTGCCGACAGCCTGGCACGCGCCCGAGACAGCCCATCGGATGCGGGCGGCGGCCGATGAATTCGTGGCGTCGCTGCGGCCCGAGCAGCGCACGCTCGCGCTGGCGCCGTTCGACACCCCGGACCATCACGAGTGGACCTACCTGCCCGGTCCGCGGACCGGGCTGTCGCTGGCCGACATGAGCGATGCCCAGCGGTCGCTCGCGATGGCGCTGCTGGACACCGGGCTGGGCAAGCGCGGCGGTCTGGACGCTCGCGGCATCATGCGCCTGGAGGCAACGCTGCGGCAGCTGGAGCAGGACGCCGGCGAGTCGGGCTGGGACCGGCGCGATCCGCACTACTACTGGTTCCGGGTGCTCGGCGATCCGGCCGGCTCCGCTCCGTGGGCCTGGCGGGCCAACGGCCATCACCTCGCGTTGCATTTGACGATCGTCGGCGACACCGTCGCGGCGACCCCGCAGTTCTTCGGGGCCAACCCGGCCCGGGTCCCGGACACCGGGCACCGGACGTTGCCGATCGAGGAGGACCTGGGTCGAGAACTGCTGGGCACGTTGGATTCGGAGCAGCGGTCGGTCGCGGTCAGCAGCCCGATCGCGCCTGGCGACATCCTCACCCGGCGCGACCCGGTCGCCGATCCAACGCTGATTCCGGTCGGATTGGCGCATGCGCGGATGACGTTGCCGCAACGGGATCTGCTGACCAAGCTGGTCCGCCAGTACCTGGACCGGGTGACACCGGAAGTCGCCGCGACGTCCTGGCGCTCGGTGCTCGACGCCGGCCTGGATTCCGTACGGTTCACCTGGGCCGGTTCGGCCGAGGTCGGTCGCGGGCATTATTACGCGGTCACCGGCCCGACGTTCCTGCTCGAATACGACAACACACAAACCAATGCCAATCACGTGCACACCGTGTGGCGGGATCTGCGCCATGACTGGGGTGCCGATGTTCTGGCCGAGCATTACGCCGCGCATCCGCACGACTGAATTCTTCGCGTGAATTCTTCGCTTGAATTCCTCGCTTGGCGGAATTCGGATGACGCCCGGCGGCGACCAGGTGACCTGGTTCGCCGATCCGGATGTCATTGACGAATTCAGCTGAGGCTGTATGGCGTTTTCGCGCGGGCGTGGCGTAGTGCGATTGCCCACCAGGCCAACTGATCCAGCAGCGCCTCGGCAGCGGCATTGACGGAGTCGGGATCGCGCGGTTCGCCGCCTTCTTTGAATTCGCCGCTGGCGCGGTGAAAGCTGACCGTTTCCCGGACGCTCACCATGTGCAATTCGGCGAAAACGACCCGGAGCTGCTCGACCGCGCGTAAGCCACCGGAGACACCACCGTAGGATACGAAGCCGACCGGTTTGGCGTACCACTCCTGCTTCACCGAGTCGATTGCGGTCTTCAACGCGCCCGGATATCCGTGGTTGTATTCCGGGGTAATAACGATGAAAGCGTCGGCGGCGCCGATGCGATCGGCAAAGCTGCGTCCGTTTCCGGCCACCGGATCGTCCGCGAGATCGACGGTGTCGATGGCCAATTCCGGCCGTTGCCGGGCGTGATTGAGGAACCAGTTCGCGATGACCGGGGCGAATCGGCCTTCCCGCGTGCTGCCAATGATGACCGCGAGCTTCAGTCGGGTGTCCGACACGACTGCTCCTTCTCCTGATGTGTAGGGATATTCCACGGGCTCGGTTGCCCGTAACCACGACGCTGCGGCCAAAACGACAATAGTCGACTTGTCCGGTAGCGACACTGGGGTACGCTAGAACCTCAACATTTATTGAGGTCAAGAAGGCGCTGATGAATCAGGCGACATGGGATCAGGTCGAGCTGAGCGTGGGGCAACTCGCCGCCCGCAGCGGCGTGGCTGTTTCCGCCCTGCACTTCTACGAGCGGGAAGAGCTGATCACCAGCCGGCGTACGGCCGGCAACCAGCGGCGCTATCGGCGCGACATGCTGCGTCGGATCGCGTTGATCCGGATCGCCCAGCGCGCCGGTGTTCCGCTGGCCGAGGTCCGCGCCGTCCTGGCGCTATTGCCGAACGGGCGCACGCCGACCCGGCAGGACTGGGAGCGGATATCGAAGAGCTGGCAGGCACAACTTGACGAGCGGATCCACTCTCTGCAGCAGCTGCGCGACGATTTCACCGACTGCGTCGGCTGCGGCTGTTTGTCGATCGACCGCTGCCGGCTGGCCAATCCGTACGACGAGTTGAGTCGGGAAGGCGCCGGGCCGCGCCGCCTCGTCGGCGCTTCCGGTCGTGCTGTTACGGCAGCCTCCGATGTGGACGGAGCCGGATCGTGCGGGCCGATGACATGTTGCTCGGATGCGGGCTGACGGGCCCGGTTGTAACGCGGGCCCTCGTAGCACTGTGCCGCTCGGCCCGGAAACCCTATGCGCGAACCGGGAAATGCCGCAGGCCGCGAATCGTGACCGTTCGGCGCCGTACCAACCGGCCCGATTGCCGCAGCCGGGGCATTCGACGGCTCAGCGCGCGGAATGCGATCGCACCTTCCAACCGGGCCAGTGGTGCGCCCAGGCAGTAATGTACGCCGCCGGAAAACGCCAGGTGTTCGGACGAATTAGCCCGGTGGATATCGAATTGATCCGGCGCGGTGAAGATCTCCGGATCGCGATTGGCCGCGCCCAGATAGACCTGGACCCAGCCGTCCCGGGGTATTCGCTGGCCGGCGATATCGATAGCTTCGTGTGCGAAGCGGCCGGTTCCCTGCACCGGCGGGTCGTACCGCAGCGTCTCCTCGACCACGGCCGGCGCCAATTCCGGATCGGCGCACAATTCGTCCCACTGGTCGCGATGCCGTAGTAGGGCCAGGGTGCCGTTCCCGATGAGGTTGACCGTGGTTTCGAAACCGGCGATGAGCAGCAGCCGGCACATGGTGATCAATTCGATCGGGGTGAGCCGGTCATCGCCCATCGCCGCGGCCAGGTGGCTGATGACGTCGTCGCGGGGTTGGGCGATCCGCTCGTCGATCAACCGCGAGAAAATACGTTGCAGGTCGCGATCGGCGGCCATGAGCTGGCCGGCGTGCCGCACCGATTGCACGCCATCCAGCGCCGATCCGATCACCGCACCGTACTGGGAGAAATGCGCCGCATCGGCGTCCGGAATACCGAGCAGCTCGGTGATCACTGCGATCGGAAATGGTGCGGCGAAATCGGTCATGAGATCGAATTCGCCGCGGTGTTCGGCCTCGTCGAGAATTCCCTCGACAACCTTGTCAATTCGGGGCTGGTACGAGCTGAGCATTTTCGGGCTGAACGCGGGCATCGCCAGTCGTCGCAGCCGGGTATGGTCGGGCGGGTCACGGTCCAACATGGACAGATCCATCGCCTCGGCCGACAGATCCGGCGTTGGTGCCTCGGCCGGCCGGACACCGAATCGGCGATCCCGCAACACCTTGTTGCAGAGTTCATGGCTGGGTGTGGCCCACTCGCCGCTCGCGGTCCGGGTCAGCGGGCCGGCTGCCCGGAGCCGTTCGTAAATGGGATACGGATTCAGCCGGCCGGAACGTAAGCGCAGCTGGGCGGCGTGATCACCGCGTAGTCGGCCCGCCGTCCAGATGGCGGCGCGAACGCGCCAGAGTTGGGTCGCCAGCCGGGCTGCCATCGTGATGTCGCGCGCCTTGGTCATTGCCGTACCCCCAGTCCGTCAAGGAGCGTGCCGAGCACCAGATCGGTGGCGTCCAGCGGCGCCAGCTTGCCTTTCGCAATGCCTTCCCAAGCGACGTAGACCAGCGCGTAGAGACTGGAGCCGAACCACCACACCGGCCGGTCCTGCCGCAGCACACCTTCCCGCTGGGCGCTTTCGACCGCGGCTGTGATCAGGTCGTCAAGGTCGTCCTTGCGCTTGTCGACACTCGGCTCCGTGTCCAGGCTTGGCGACCGGAACAGGAATGCCAGCTGCGGACCGACCGGGATCAACGCATCGACCAGCCGGCGCAGCGCTCCCTCGGGGACCGATACGGCCTCCTGCGCCGCCTGTACGCACAGGTCGAGTGACCGGTGGGCTACCGCGATCAGCAGTTCGTCGCGAGTCGCGTAATGCTTGTGCAGTGTGGTCCGGCCGATGCCGGCGGCGCTGGCGACCGTGGCCAGCGACGCCGTTGGGTCGGCGACCAACACCTCGGCCGCCACGTCCAGCAGCGGCCGCCGAGCGTACGCGCTCGCGTGAACAGTCATGTTCGCGATCGTATGTTGTTGTTCGCAGCGGGACAATGGAGTTCGGGACTTTGGATTGCCTGTCGTGCGGGTGACTGCGCCGGCCCGACTGTTGTGGCGCGGACTGTGGCGAATGTGACTTGTGCGGCGCTGACTGCAGCGACCGTGCGGTGACGGCGACTTTGGGTGGCCAATAACCGCACTGGTTGCAGCGAGCGTGACGTGAGGGTCATGTGGGCGTTTGGGCAACCGGCGTGACTGCGGTGAGCGTTACGTGACGGCGATTTGGGTGGCCAATAACCGCACTGGGTGCAGCGAGCGTGAAGTGAGGGTGGTGGGGGCGGTCCGGCAACCGGCGTGACTGCGGCGCGTGTGACGTGAGGGCGATGTTGGGTGGTCAATAACGGCGCTGATGGCGGTGAGGGTGAGGTCAGGGCTGTTCGCCGCG
>JBEDUI010000281.1:0-4953 GCA_040414495.1 Mycobacteriales bacterium | reverse complement strand
GTGCGGGTCGGACGAATGCGGAAATCGGCCGGGAATTGTTCGTCAGCGAGGCGACGGTGAAAACGCATTTGCTGCGGACGTTCGGGAAATTGGGCGTCTCGGACCGTACAGCGGCGGTCACCGCGGCCCTGCAGCGCGGCATTCTGCCGCCGTACTAAGGGTTTCAAGGTCGGTGCTGGCGGGTCACGCGTACAGCCGCTTGGCGGATGTGCGTGCGCAGTTCTGATGGTGAAATGACGATGGCGTCGCCGGCAGCGGCCAATACGAACGCGGTGGCGTCGCTCGGCACCTCGAAATCGGCTTCGACCCGCGACCACCCGGGTTTCACAGCGGTGACGGACAGCGGTGGTGCATAGGGCAGGCGTTCCACCAGCGCATTCTTGAGATCAAGCGTCACGATGTATGAGGGCAGGTTGGCGCGGAACCGGCGGGTCGCCTCCGTCCAATAGGCCTGCAGGTCGAAATCCCGTGGCCGGTCGAATTCCTGGTCGGTGACCTCAACGTCGTTGATCCGAGAGATGCGATAGCTGCGCATTTCGCCGTCATTCCTACGAGCGACGAGGTACCAGGCGCGGCCCTTTGCGACTAGGCCGAGCGGGTCCAGCAGCGTAGTGCCCTCGCGACCGGCATAGCGAATGTTTATCTGGTGCTGCTCCCAGACTGCCTGACGACAAATATCGAGCCACGCTGGCGTTTCGACATTCTCGGCGCGCCAAGCTGGATGGTCGACGAACACTCGTTGCCGGGCGTAGTCGGCATCGTGCCGAACCTGTGCCGGCAGCGCGGCCATCAGTTTGCTTTGCGCCCGGTTACCGGCGAGGTCGAACCCGAGGTCCGCGAGCACATGGGCGGTGCTTCCGATGAATACGGTGCTCGCCTCGGCGGGCGTCATGCCAGTTAGCGAGGTCCGATATCCGGGCAGCAGTGACCAGCCGCCGCCGTGCCCGCGGTTGGGATAAATCGGAACGCCGGCCAAACTCAGCGTCTCCAGATCGCGCTGGACCGTACGGGTTGAGACTCCGAGCCTGTTAGCCAATTGACCGGCGGTGGCTCGCTCGTACGTCTGCAGCATCAGCAGCAGTTGCAGCAAACGGTCGGCACGCATGCCGAAATGCTCTCATCCGAATAAGACAGAAACTGGCGTATTCGTCTCGTACCGTCCGCGGCATGGTCTGGACGAGGTGGCGGTGAGGTGCTCACATTGTTGCGGTACGCGTACCAGTTGAGCCCTGCCGCCCTGATAGCAAGTGTCGTGTTGCAGGTGCTGAGCGCTGTCCTTCAGGTGCTGACGCCGCTGGTGGTCGGGGCAGTGGTGGGCCGGTTGCCCGGTGTTGCCTCGAACGGTTTGAGCGTCGGCTTCTTGGTACTTCTGGCGTTGTTGATGGCAGTCCTGCCGATGAGCAATGTCATCGAGTCGGTCGCCGTCATCCCGACGGAGCGACTGGATGCCGCAGCGGAGCGGGACATCTTTGTGCGGATGGGCAATCTCGGATCTGCTGGTGCGAGCTTGACGAGCCTGGACGACCCGCAGGTCCTGGGCCGGATCCAGCGAATCAGCGTTCAGCGGCGGTGGATCACCGCAAGCCTGCAGCAGGTGTGCGGGCCGATCATGGGCCGGGCGCTGGGCCTGGCCGGTGCCGTCATCGCGCTCGGTGTCGTCTTTTCTTGGCCGGTTGCAGTGGCGTTGTTTGTTGCCGCGATTGGCCGCAGCCTGTACGGAATTCGGAATATGAATCGACAGTTGGGGGTCTGGAGTTCGGAGACCGAAGGGCAGAAACACGCGTATTACGCATTTTCCCTGGGAATGGGAGGCGCGGCTAAGGAAATACGGATTTTCGGCCTGGCCGGCTTTCTTCGCGAGCGGTTCTGGCAGTACCTCACCGAGACGCTCCGCCCGTACTGGCGTATTCGCCGCGAGCAGGCGGTCGAGGCATCGCTGGTCGGGCTGGGGCATGCCGCCCTGACGGTCGCAGCGTTTATTTACGCAGGCTTGCTGGCGACTAGCGGCCGACTCGCATTAGGCGTTCTAGCAGCGGCATTGCCGCTGATCTTGCCGATCGCCTCGGTCAACTTGCAGATCTTGGCCGAGGTTCAGCGCGGCGCCGAAGTCTACCGGTGGTTACCAGAGTGGACCGCGGACGAGGCCGTTGCTGTGCCGGCGCCGGCGAGCCGGGGTCCTCGTCGCGAAAACCCTGCGCCCGAGATTGTCTTTGAGGACGTGTCGTTCCGATATCCGCGTTCTGACTCCGACGTATTGTGCGGCGTATCGATGCGGATGGACGCCGGTGGGGCAGTCGCCTTGGTGGGCCTGAACGGCGCCGGGAAATCGACGCTGGTGAAACTGCTGGCCGGGACCTACCGGCCCACATCCGGGCGCATTCTCATCGACGGTGTCGATATCACCGATTTCGACGAGGATCGGCTGCGCTGCTGGCAGCGGCGGATCGCGCCGATCACGCAGGACTTCCTACGACTTCCGTTGCCGGCCGGTGACAATATCGAACTGGGATCAGGCCAGTTATGGTCCGGACGTATCGACGGTGAGCCGCGAGCGCCGAGCGATGCGATGCACGCAGCGGCGATGCGGGCCGGGATCGTTGATCTTCTCGGCCGATTGCCGCGCGGTTGGGCGACTCCGCTGGAGAAGACGATTCGTGGCGGAATTGAATTGTCTGGCGGTGAATGGCAGCGCATTGCGCTGGCCCGTGCGCTGCGCGCGGTCGATGCCGGCGCTGGAGTCCTCGTACTCGATGAGCCCGCTGCGGCCCTCGACGTGGAGTCGGAAGCACGGCTGGTCAGCGGATACCTCGAGCTAACCCGGGCAGTGACCTCGCTGGTCATTTCGCACCGCTTCTCTGTGGTCCGACCGGTCCCGAAGATCTGCGTCCTCGAATACGGCCGAATCATTGAGGAAGGCTCGCACGAGCAGCTGATGGCCGCAGGCGGCCGTTACCAGGCCATGTTCACGCTGCAGGCCAGCCGCTACGCCGCAGCCGAGGAGGCCTCCGGATGAATGCCCTGCGCATCCTCGGCTTGTGGATTTCGACCTCTTGGCGGGCAGCCCGGTCGATGACAATAGCGATGTGCACGTGCATAATCCTGTGCTCCACGCTGCCCGCGATCAGCCTGCTCGGGATTAGCCGTACAATCGAGGCGTACTCCAGCCATCACTCGATCTGGCCCGGCCTTGTTCTGACCGCCGTAGCACTGCTCGTGACGGCGATAGCGGCCGAGGCAACATGGCCAATTTCGGATACCGTCCAGGACCTGGTGGACCGGCATATCCACGATGACCTGCTGCAGTTGACGAACGCGATCCCGTCGACCGCACACCACGAGGACCCGGCATTAGCCGACCGCCTCAGCCTGATCGAGAATGACGTCGGCGCGCTCGTCGGCGGTCCGCGCCTGCTGGAGATGCTGGGCTCTGTGGCCAGCACGATCACCGTCATCGGTCTGCTGGCTTCCGTACAGCCGGCGCTGTGTCTTCTGCTCGGCGTCGCGCTATTACCAGCGGCAATCGAGGTCCGCGGCGCTGTGCAGTTGAATCACGTTCAGCTGGGCAACGCGCGTTACCACAACCTGATCCAGCGCTGCGTCAACGTGCTCACCTCACCCAGACAAGGCGTTGAGGTGCGCTGCTTCGGGCTACGCGAGCCGTTGCTGGCGGTCTGCAGTACGGCGATGGCACAGCGCAGTCGTCCACGTATTGCGCTCATCCAACGATTCGCCTGCTACGCCGTACTCAGTTGGCTGGCGTTCGGTGCCGCGTATGCCCTGGCCGTGTGGTGGACCCTGACGCGGCTACGCAACGGTCAGGCAAGCGTCGGCGACTTATCCCTGCTGCTCCTGATCGGTACACAGGTCATCGCTGCGGGAAAGGCAATCACCGCGAACGTCCGCATGGTCGCGGATCAGATGCAGGCGTTCGCCCGGTACCAGTGGCTACGCGACTATTCGAGACAACGTCGATGGTCCGGCGGTGCCGCAACGCCACCGCAACGCTTACGTGATGGCATTCGGCTGCGCAACGTCTCATTTACCTATCCCACCGGATCCGCGAAAAAGGCCCTCCAATGCATCGACCTACACCTGCCGGCCGGGACGACCGTCGCATTCGTCGGCGCGAATGGGGCCGGCAAGTCGACGCTGGTAAAACTGCTGGCCTGTCTTTACGATCCGACCGAAGGGGAGATTCTCGTAGACGGAATTCCACTTCGGACGATCGGCCCGACCGCTTGGCGCACGCGCCTTTCGGCCGGATTCCAAGACTACGCGAAATTCGAATTCTTGGCAGTTGACAGCGTCGGCGTCGGCGATCTGAGCGGACGCACCGACCGCGAGCGTGTCCTGGCCGCGGTGACCGACGGACAAGCGCAACCAGTGATCGCGAACCTGCCCGCCGGTCTCGACACCCAACTGGGAGCGGCTTTCGAAGGCGGAGTCGATCTCTCCGGCGGACAATGGCAGCGCCTCGCTCTGGCCAGAGCCTTCATGCGCGACGAACCCTTGCTAATGCTGCTCGATGAGCCCACCGCTGCGCTGGATCCGCACACAGAACACGCCCTCTACGACCAATACGCCGCAGCCGCACGCGATATGGCGAAAACCACCGGAGCGGTCACAGTTCTGGTCTCGCACCGCTTCTCCACCGTGCGAATGGCAGATCTCATTGTGGTGGTGGAGGATGGGCGCATCACCGAGCTCGGTAGCCATGACAGCCTGATCCGTGCCGGCAAGCGCTACGCGACACTATTCGAATTACAGGCACGGGCGTACCGATAAGCAGTGCCTTGTCGGGCCAGCGGCTGCATTTACGAGATAGGTCGCGGTGATGCCCCAGCGCTTGACCCGCAACATTTCGATCGGTCCCTCGACCGACGGTTCGCCCGGCAATGAACGGGAAATCCACTGCGTCAGATCACTCAGATGGGGCCGGTCGGTCGGGAACTC
>JBEDUI010000280.1:0-37740 GCA_040414495.1 Mycobacteriales bacterium | reverse complement strand
TAGCGACCATTGGCGTCATTACGTTGATTTCCGCGATGCGTTACGAGTGGATGCCTCGCTGCGTCGGAGGTACGCGACGTTGAAATGCGAGCTTGCGGCTCGGCACCGCGACGACCGGTTGGCCTACTCCAAAGGCAAAGCCGAGTTCATCGCGACAGTGCTGAAGACATGACGTCCGGGCCAACCCGATCATGATCGTGAGTAGATTTGCTCCCGAATTCGGTACCAAATCCGCTCACGATCATGATCCAGTGGCTCCGGCAGGGGTGGGTCGAGCCTCAGACGCCTCAGCACTCCTGATCGTGATGGCTTTCGTCACCGAAATGCGTACGAATGCCATCACGATCATGCTGAATTCTCTGACACGCAGGATCCCGTTGTCAGCTGAGCTCGTTCCAGTGGATTGGCGTGGCCCAGAAGGGAAACAAGGCGTCGAAAAGAAGCTTCTTCTGTTCGATGTCTCCCGAGCCTGTGTCCACGCCCTCAAAGAGAATTTTTGGCCGATAGCCGCGGTATGTGAGTTCCTGCAGCGTACTCAGCACGCACACTTCGAGCATCAGGCCAACGACCACGACCTCACAGTCCGGGCCGGGGGAACCGACGGTAGAGGTCAACCAATCGGAAAAACCCGCTGAATCGGCGTCGCCCGGGTGGGTCCACGCGGGCGACGGAGTTGCCTTGACCCACGGCTCGCCCGCCAGCAGGTCGCGTGGCACCAACGAGGTTCCGGCCCAACTGCCCGGGACGCAGCTCCATTCTTCCGGGGGTTTCGCTGGATCACGGTAATCGGACACAATTTCGTATAGCGGCCACTGTCGAGATTGCGCGGCCGGGAAAACAACGTCGGTCAGGAAATTCACACAATCGCGCGGCCGGAAGAGCCGACCGCCCGGCCGCGCGAACTCATTCTGCAGATCAACGCTGAGGAGCCGTACCGAACTCATACCTCGACCGTAGCCATCCGAATTCGAGATACACAGCAAGCGACCCCGATCCTGAATGATCGTGATGGCTTTCGTCACCGAAATGCGTACGAATGCCATCACGATCATGCAGCGGCGTTCAGGTTGGCGGTTTGTTGACGTTCAGGTTGGGCGGTTTGTTGGCGCTCAGGTTGCCGGTTTGTTGGCTTTCAGCTCGCACGGCAGATCCATGCTCACCACGGTGGGACCGCCGATCGGGCTGCTGACGAACACGGTGCCGTCGAAGGCGGACAGCCGCCGTTCCAGACCCCGGATCCCGGTCCCGGCCGACGCGTCGGCACCGCCCCGCCCGTCGTCGCCGACCTGCATCAGCAACCGCTCATCAGCGAAGCCGACCCGTACCCACGCCTTGTCCGCGCCAGAATGCTTCATCACGTTGGTGAGCGCCTCGGAGATCGCGAAGTACGCCGCCGACTCGACCGGGGCCGAGGGCCGGCCCGGCAGGTCGATCTCCACGTCGGTCCGAACAGTGCAGGCCAGGCATAATGCCCGTACCGCACCTTCCAGACCCCGGTCGGCCAGCACCGGCGGGTGGATCCCGCGTACCAGATCTCGCAGTTCGACGAGTGCCTCGCTGCTAGCCGCGCGGGCCTCGGCGATCAGTGACCGTACCGACTCGGGGTTCCGTTCGACCGCTTCCTCGGCCAGGCCCAGGCTCATGCCCAACGCGACCAGTCTGGCCTGGGCGCCATCGTGCAGGTCCCGTTCGACCCGCCGCAGTTCGGTCGCGTGCGCGTCGACGGTCTCGGCCCGGGACGTGGTGAGCTGCTCGACCCGGCTCTCCAACTCGCTGCTCCGCGTCGGCGCCAGCAGCCAGTAATTCAGCAGTGCGTACGTCCGCATCAGGTACGGATTGACCAACCAGCCCAGGAACACGGTCAGGATGAGCACCAGCAGTCGCAGTGCGAACCCGATCGTGTTGTCCAGCAGCAACCACAGCATGTCCCGCCAGGTAGCCGGATCGGTGGCGATGGTCCACATCCGGCCGTACCACCGCTTACCGGTCACCGCCCGGTACGGGGGCGGCGTCGGAATGCCCATGAACCGGGTGCTCCAGCGGCGATGCAGGTTGGCGAAGCCGCGCACCATACCGACCAGCAGGAACACCAGCGGGATGAACGCCCACATCCAGACCAGGCTGGCGAACACGGTCGTGACGATGAACAGGACCAGGCCGAAGGGCTGGAGGATGGTAAAGACCAGCGCCCAGAAGAACAGCGTGATTGCGCCCGGCTCCTTGCCGGTCGCCATCACGTCTTGCCCCGCTATCCGCATCGACCTAGTCCTTCCGGTACGCCTGGGCCCAGTCTGCCGGTTGCCCGCATGTGTGGCAGGGGAGATAGGCCTACCTTCTGGCTTCCAGCCAGCTCAGATATCGCGAAACGTCTCGATCCGGGCGCCGAGCGCGGCCAACCGTTCGGCCAGGTCCTCGTAGCCACGGTTGATCACGTACACGTTCCGGAGCACCGACGTGCCCTTGGCCGCCAGCATGGCCAGCAGAATGACGACCGCTGGACGCAGCGCCGGCGGGCAAATGACCTCGGCCCCGGACCAGTGCGTCGGGCCCTCGATCGAGACCCGGTGCGGGTCGAGCAGCTTCACGCTCGCCCCGAGCCGGGACAGCTCGGTCAGATAGATCGCACGATTCTCGTACACCCAGTCGTGGATCAACGTCGACCCATGCGCGGTGGCGGCGATGACCGCGAAGAACGGCAGGTTGTCGATGTTCAGACCCGGGAACGGCATCGGGTGGATCTTGTCGATCGGCGAGCGCAGCAGCGAAGGCCGGGTGGTGATGTCGACCAGCCGGGTACGGCCGTTGGCGGCCGGGTACTCCGGGCTGCGGTCGTAGTCCAGGCCCATCTCCTCCAGGATCGCCAGCTCGATCTCGAGGAATTCGATCGGCGCCCGCCGGATCGTGATCTCCGAGGACGTGACGATCGCGGCCGCCAGCAGGCTCATCGCCTCGATCGGGTCCTCGGCCGGGGCGTAGTCGACGTCCTTGTTGATGTCGGGGACGCCGTGCACGGTCAGCGTGGTGCTGCCGATGCCGTCGATCTGTACGCCCAGCTCGGTCAGGAAAAAGCACAGGTCCTGGACCATGTAGTTCGGGCTGGCGTTGCGGATGACGGTGACGCCGTCGCGACGGGCCGCGGCCATCAGCGCGTTCTCGGTCACGGTGTCGCCGCGTTCGGTCAGCACGATCGGTTTGGTCGGCCACGTGGACCGGTCTACGTCCACGTGATACCGGCCGCCGGTTGCCTTGACCTGCATGCCGAAGGGGCGCAGCGCGGTCATGTGCGGCTCGACCGTCCGCTCGCCCAGGTCGCAGCCCCCGGCGTACGGCAGTTCGAAGTGCTCGCGGTCGTGCATCAACGGACCGAGGAACATGATCACGCTGCGGGTCCGGCGGGCCGCGGTCACATCCATCGCCTCAAGGTCCAGCTCGGCCGGCGGGACGACCTCGAGGTCGTTGCCGTCGTTGATCCAGTGCGTACGGACGCCGATGCTGCCGAGCACCTCGATGATCCGGTGCACCTCCTCGATGCGGGCGATCTTGCGCAAGGTGGTGCGGCCGCGGTTGAGCAGTGAGGCGCATAGCAGTGCCACGCCGGCGTTCTTGCTGGAGTTGACGTCGATGCTGCCGGACAGCTGCACCCCGCCGGTGACGCGCAGGTGCATCGGACCGGAGGTGCCGAGCGACACGATTTCGCTGTCGAGCGCGTCGCCGATGCGGGCAAGCATTTCCAGACTCAGATTTTGGTGGCCACGTTCTATGCGATTGACCGCGCTCTGACTGCTGCCCAACGCCTCGGCAAGCTGGGCCTGGGTCAGGCCACGGTGCTTGCGGGCGTCGCGGATCAGGGTGCCGATGCGGCCAAGGTAATGATCAACCATGGCCCGGGAGCGTATCTCATATGTGAGATATGCCGGGCATTGGGGGTCGGCGAGTTGTGTGAGTTTTGTGTAGCTACCCTCCGCAGCCGCACGCGCCGCCGCAGCAGCCTCCGCCGGCGGGCGGGCCGCTCTGCGTGCTGCGGCCGGTGAGAGCGACAGTCGCGAGGAGTTTGACCGTATCGCGGTGGCCCCCTGGGCAGGTGGCAGGTGCCGAGGCCGCGCTCATTGGCCGCTGGACATCGAACTCGTGGGTACATTCCCGGCAGCGGTACGTGTAGGTCGGCATTTTCTCAGCCTAGCCCGCCTACTCTCGTTCGTATGCTGATCCGGACCTGTTCCGCGGCCGATGTCGAACTACTGGAACAGTGCATACCCAGCCGCGGCACCTATGCGCACGCGTACCACTTCGCCCAGCAGCAGACCGGCTGTCAGCTCTATCTGGTCGCGCTGCAACGCCATTTGCCGGCCGGGTCCTGCGTACTGCGGTGGAGCGGCTGGGTCGGCACCGCGGTCGGCGCCCACCTACGGGACTGTCCGGAAATCACCAATCTGCACGTCGTCGAGGAACTGCGCGGGCGGGGGATCGGTACGGCGTTGATCGGCGCGGCCGAAGATCGGGCCAGGGCCGCCGGTTTCGAGCGCATCAGCATCGGCGTGGCCGAGGAGAACCCGCGGGCGGCCAAGCTGTACGAGCGGCTCGGATACGACGACACCGGCTTGCGTCATGAATCCCGGTATCGGTCTGCGGACGCGGACGGCGTGGACCGCGAGGTCATCGAGCACGACCGCGCATTGGTCAAGGCATTGCGCTGAGCTGCTCCTGGGCCTGTCGCAGGAATTCCCCGGTCTGCGCGTCGGCCGGATAGAACGACTCGATCGCCAGCTCCGCGAGGGTCACGTCCAGAGCAGTGCCGAACGTGGTGATCGTGCTGAAAAACGCCAATTCCTGACCGTTCTGGCGGATGCGCATCGGTACGAAGATCTCCGGATGCCCGATCGGAGCGGGCGGCGCCTCGGGTGCTGGATACGCGACCAGTTCTTGATACAGATCAGAGAGGTCCTCGTCGCCGGTCGTCATGACCAGCCGCCGCAGCCGGGCCAGCAGATGTTCCCGGTACTCGGCCAGATTGACCAGTCTGGATGCCAGCCCGCCCGGGTGCAGCGTGAGTCGCAACGTATTGATCGGCGGTTTCAGCAGTTGCTCGTCGACGCCGTCGAGCAGGGCGAGCGCGCTGCGATTTCCGGTCACCAGATCCCAGCGCCGGTCCACCACGACGGCCGGGTACGGCTCGTGGCTGGCGAGCAGTTGGCTGAGCGCGTCCCGCACCTTGCTCATCGCCTCGGTGTCCAGGTCGTTCTGCGGATACGCCGGGGCGTAGCCGGCGCTGATCAGGATCTGGTTGCGGTCCCGCAGCGGGATGTCCAGGTGCTCGCCGAGCCGGTCCAGCATCGCGCGGCTCGGTTGGGCCCGGCCGGTCTCGATGAAGCTGACATGCCGGGCCGATACGCCCGCCCGCAGCGCGAGGTCGAGTTGGCTGATCCGCCGGCGTTCCCGCCAGCTGCGTAGCAGAACACCGGACTGGCCCACCTGCGTACTCGTCGTCATGAGCCGAACTGTAGAAGTCGGCGGGACGCACCGCGATTACTTAAGAGGTAATCGTTCGTCGACCGGATGGTCAGGACGTCAGGACCACCGGCCCGTCCTCGGTAATGCCGATGCTGTGCTCGATGTGTGCCGCGCGGCTGCCATCCGTGGTCGTGAGCGCCCACCCGTCCGGTGCGACCGCGAATTCGTCGCGCCCGCCGGTGGTGAGCATTGGCTCGATCGCCAGCGCCAGACCGGGCCGCAGCCGAATGCCACGTCCGGGTTCGCCCTCGTTCGGCAGCGATGGGTCCTCGTGCATCTTCCGCCCGATCCCGTGGCCGCCGAATCCGTCCGGAATGCCGTAGCCGGCGGACCGCCCGACCTTGGCGATCGCGGCCGAGATGTCACCGAGCCGGCCGCCGGGTTGCGCGGCGGCGATACCGGCCTCGAGCGCCTCCTGGGTCGTAGCGATCAGCCGTTCGTCCTCTGTGGACACCTCGCCGACCGGGAACGTGATCGCGGAATCGGCGTGGAAGCCGCCCAGCTCCACCGCGCAGTCGATGGTGAGCAGGTCGCCGGACACCAACTTCCGGTTCGAGGGGATGCCGTGCACGATCACGTCGTTGAGCGACGCGCAGATCACGGCGGGAAACGGGGTGGGCGCCCAGGCCGGCTTGTAATTCAGGAATGACGGGCTGGCGTTGTGCTCGCGCATGATCTTGGCGGCCCGCTCGTTCAGGTCCAGCAGCGTGACACCGGGCCCGGCCGCGCTTCGTACCTCGGTCAGGATCTGCTTCACGACCCGCCCGGCTGTGCGCATGCGTTCCAACTCGGCGGGTGACTTCAGCTCGACCACGGTGTTCCTTCCTCCGGTCCTGTCTTGACGGGCCAGCCTGCTGGGTCAGCTTGTTGCCTTGCTGGCTTGCTGGCTTGCTGGTGCCAATAGAAATACCGGTATTACTATACCGACCATGGTGCGTCAGCCGC
Source organism: Mycobacteriales bacterium (assembly GCA_040414495.1). Lineage (GTDB taxonomy): Bacteria > Actinomycetota > Actinomycetes > Mycobacteriales > QHCD01 > DATAVB01. Next base: position 31,287 of record JBEDUI010000280.1, on the reverse strand, counting down.
TGTCAGAGCTCGAACGGGAACGAGGACTCGCGCTGGGTGCGGTGCTGCGGGCCGCCCGCGGTGCGCGATCCATCGCCGACGTGGCCGCCGAGGCCGGCATGTCACCGGAAACCCTGCGCAAAATCGAACGCGGCGCGATCTGCACGCCCGCGTTCTTTACCATCGCCGCGCTCGCCGACGTACTCGATCTGGATCTGCGAGAGTTGGCCCGGACCATCGCCGGCCGCCGGCAACGCCCGGCCGCCTGATCGTCTCCTGTCTGATCGTCTCCTGTCTGATCTCCCTCTGCCTGAACGTCGCCCGCCGCAGCCCGAACCGCGGCGCAATTCCACCCCTGCGTTGCCCCCGCTCTTGTTGATCATGAAGTTCCCGACGAAAACCCCGGCGTGTCGTCGGCGTGTCGCGCAGGGAACTTCATGATCAACACTGAAGGGGTGCGTGGCGGCGATGAACAGCATCAGGCAGGCTGGTCGAACGGGCGAGGGGAGTGGCGATGTCAGCCGAACGTGACGTGCAGACCAGCGTCGGGCTGGGCCGGGTGGCGTGGGATGCGCCGCGTCGGCCGCACAGCATTCTGGTGCTTGGCCACGGCGCCGGCGGCGGGGTCGACGCCCGTGACCTGATCATCGTGCGCGACGCCGCGCTGGCCGCCGGGCATGCGGTGGCCCGGGTGACCCAGCCGTACCGCGTGGCCGGCCGGCGCGCTCCGGCACCCGCTCCGACTCTCGACACCGCCTTCGGCGAACTGGTCAAGGACGTGGTCGGGCGGCGCCGGACACCGGTCGTCGTTGGTGGGCGTTCCTCCGGTGCCCGGGTGGCCTGCCGGACCGCGGCCGGCATCGGGGCGGTCGGCGTGCTGGCGTTGGCTTTCCCGCTGCACCCGCCGGGCAGGCCCGAACGGTCGCGGGCCGAGGAACTGCGCGGCGTCACCGTGCCGACCCTTGTCGTACAGGGTGATCGGGACGCGTTCGGCTCGCCAAGCGAAGTACGTACGCCACCGCTGCCGGCAAATATCGAGGTGTTCGAATTGGCCGGCGCGAATCACGGATTTGCCGTCCGCAAGGGCGATCCGCCGATCCGGGAGGCGTTGAGCACCACCGTCGTGAAATGGCTCGACCAGCTGGTCGGATAGGGCCCGACCAGTCAGTCGCGGGGCGCGATCCAGAGCTGATCGAGATCGCCGACCGCGTCGCGTACCTGGCCGATGACGGAGGTCAACTCGCCGACGCTCGGTCGTCCGGTGGTCGCATCGGCGGCCACCTCCAACGCATCCCGCAGCGCCCACAATCGGTCCTGCACGTGCGAGACCTGATCACGCGACACGATCACCGCATCGGCATCCAGACCAGCCCGGTCGGCCTGCCGGCGTGCCTCGTAGGCGCGTTGCCGATGCGCGGGACCGCAGAAAACACGCGGCCGACCGATGCTCAGCGCGGTCAGCGGTTTGCCGCACCAGGCGCAGCGCCGCGCTTCGGTCTCATCGGTAGCCACGACGGGAAACTAACCGATATTCGATGCCGGGACGGTCAGGTGGCGGCCGTGTCATGTCTATTCGGCCGGCTGGCCGAAAGCGGCGGGGCGTTGTGTCCGTTTTGCTGGCTTCGCACGCTCAAATGCCTGCTGGGTAAGGGATTCAGCGGCCGGTGCACCGTGCCGCCGGGGCTTCCCCGGCACGGTTGAATGTCGGTGGATCCGTCCGCGCGAGGAAGGAAATGCCGTGAGCCGGTGGAGCGTGTCCGAGGTTCCCTCCAGCGATCAGCTCCTGCCGTACGACCTGCGTTGTGAACATCTCGATACGCCACTGGGCATCGACACCAGGGCGCCCCGGCTGGCCTGGCGGTTGACCTCGCCGCGCCGCGCCGACACACAGACCGCCTATCGGGTAACCGTTTCAGCGCTCACCGGCACCGATCTGCGCGAGGTCCCGGTCTGGGACAGTGGCTGGGTTTCCGGCGGGCAGGTCTACGTCGATTACGCTGGCGCGCCGCTGACCTCGGCCACCCGGTACGTGTGGCAGGTGCAGGTGCGCGACGCCGAGGGCAACGACGCCGGTACGGCGCGCTCGGCGTTCGAGACCGGAATTCTGCATCCCGACGAATGGGCCGCGCACTGGATCGAGCACGACCCCGACACCGACCCGTTGGCTGACCCGCCGGTCGACACCGACGAGCCCCGCGGCGAACGGACGGCGCGGCTGGCCGGGCCGCGGTATTTGCGTCGGCGAGTCGAATTGGCCCAACCGGTCAGCCGGGCCCGGATCTTCATCACGGCCCACGGCCTGTATCAGCTGTATATCAACGGTCAGCGGATCGGCGCGGACGAGCTGACGCCAGGCTGGACCGACTACCGGTTCCGGCTGGCCTATCAGACCTACGACGTCACCGACGCGTTGGTCGCTGGGCAGAATGTGGTCGGCACGATCCTGGCCGAGGGGTGGTACGCCGGCAGCGTCGGTTGGGATACCCGCCACCACGCGCAGCATTACGGTGCCACGCCGCAATTGCTGGCGCAGTTGGTGATCGAGCATCCGGACGGCTCGCGGACCGTGGTTGTCACTGATGGACAGTGGCAGGACCGGTCCGGCCCGCTGCGGTACGCCGATCTGTTGATGGGCGAGTCGTACGACGCGCGGCTGGAATTGGGCGCCTGGACTTCGCCGGAATCCAGCGATGAGGGCTGGCATCCGGTGGCGGTGTCCACATCGGACATATCGACGTTGTTCGCGGCGAAAACCGAGCCGGTACGGGTGATCGAGGACCTGCCGGCCGCGTCGGTGTCGCCTCGCGAGCCAGGACGGTTCATTGTCGACTTCGGACAGAACTTCGCCGGCCGGGTCCGGTTGACCGTCCACAATGCACCGGCCGGAGTCCGGATTCGCCTGCGCCACGGGGAGATGCTGGAGTCGGACGGCGAGCTTTACACGGCCAACCTGCGTACCGCCGATGCCACCGACTATTACGTGACCGGCGGCGCCACGAGCGAGACGTACGAGCCGGCATTCACCGTGCACGGCTTCCGATACGTCGAGGTCGACGGATATCCCGGCGAGCTGTCCACTTCGGACATTGTTGGTCGGGTCATGCATTCCGATACGCCGGTAGCGGGGGATTTCGACTGCTCCGATGCCGGAGTGCGGCAGCTGGTCAGCAACATCCGATGGGGTCAGCGCGGCAACTTCGTCAGCGTTCCGACCGACTGTCCACAGCGCGATGAACGGCTCGGCTGGACCGCGGACGCCCAGATCTTCCTGCCCACCGCCTGCTACAACGCCGATGTGCTGGCGTTTTTCGACAACTGGCTCGACGATCTGGCCGGCGCGCAGGACCCGGACGGCGGGTTGCCCGACGTCGCACCGCACCTGATGACCAAGCGGGCCGGCACGCCGGCCTGGGCGGATGCGGCCACCATCATTCCGTGGCATCTGTACCGGGTGTACGGCGATGAACGCCTGCTACGGCGGGCATTGCCGATGATGACGCGGTGGGTGGATTTCGTACACACCAACAATCCGGACCTGATCTGGCGGAATCGGGTCGGCAGCCATTACGGCGACTGGCTACAGGTCGGCGTACGAACCTCGCGCGACCTGCTGGCCACCGCGTACTTCGCTCACAGTGCCGAATTGACCGCGCAGGCCGCCGCGGTGCTCGGCGATACCGCTACGGCGCAGCGTTATCGCGTCCTGCACGACCGGATCAAGGCCGCATTCGTGGCCGAATTCGTGGACGCCGACGGCCGGCTGACCGGGGACACCCAGACCGGATACTTGCTGCCGCTCGCGTTTGGTTTGTTGCCGCCGAGCCTGGAACCGCTGGCGGTACGGCATCTCGTCGCGGATCTGGAACGGCGCGGCCGGTCGATCACGACCGGGTTCGCCGGCGTCTCGTTGATCTGCCCCGTACTGGCCCGTTATGGCCACACTGATCTGGCGTACGACCTGTTGCACGATGACCGGTACCCGTCGTGGGGCTATTCGATCAAGCACGGAGCGACGACGATCTGGGAGCGCTGGGACGGTTGGACCGAGGACACCGGATTCGGCCCGGTGGCGATGAATTCGTTCAACCACTATTCGCTCGGCTCGGTCGGGGCGTGGCTGTATTCCGACGTCGCCGGCATCGACCAGGCGCCCGAGTCGGTCGGTTTCCGGCAGTTGGTGCTGCGTCCGCGCCCGGGCGGCCGGCTTGATTCGGCGAGTGGCTCGTATGACGGGGCGACCGGTCGGATCAGCACGAGTTGGTCGGTGACCGACGGCCGGATCGCCGTGCACGTGGCGGTTCCACCTGGCGCGGTGGCCACTGTGCACATTCCGACGTCCGATCCCGACTCGGTCCAGGAAGGCGATGCGCCACTCGGATCGGTGGCCGGGATCGAGGTCGGGTCGCCAGTGGACGGTGCGCTGCCGTGCGTGGTCGGGTCCGGTAGCTACCGGTTTACCGCGGCACTGTGAGGAACCCGTACTGATGCCTTCTGTCCACAGTGGATCGGCTCGGGCGGATCGGGTTTGACGGTGCTTTTCCGTCCGGTGTAGGAGTGAATCACGCGGCAGGCCCGAGGACAGGAGGCTTCATGGTTGGCGCGATTGACCGGCGCTCCCTGGTTCGGCGACACAACGTCACGCGATCCACTGTGGACTATCGGGTGCCGACCCAGGTCGGCAACGGCCGGTTCGCCTTCAATATGGACATCACCGGGCTGCAGACGTTCGTACCGTTCGCCACGTTGTCCGACTGGGGCTGGCACAGTTACCCGGTGCCGGCCGGTACGGATATTGACGCCTACCGCGGCCGGGCCTGGGATTTCCATGGCCGGTCGGTCGTGGTCGAGGATGTCGATCCGGACCAGCCGGTGGCCTCCGACTGGCTACGCGACAATCCGCATCGGCTCAATCTGGGCCGGATCGGGCTGTTGTTGCTGCGAACGGACGGGTCGGCGGCGGTCGGGTCCGATCTGGACAACTGCCGACAGGACCTCGATCTGTGGACCGGCACGGTGACCAGCCACGTGGAGCTCGACGGGGTCCCGATCGACGTGCGCACCACCGCTCATCCGGACCTCGACGCGGTCGCGGTATCGATCCATTCTCCGTTGTTGGCCACTGGGCGATTGTCTGTGCTGCTGGACTTTCCCGATGGCGACGACCGGTATTTCGCGCGGCAGGTGGGCGACTGGGCCAGCCCCCGCCGGCATTGCACCACAGTGGACAGTCTCGGTTCCCGCCGGGCGCGGCTACGCCGGGACGTCGACGACACCGCCTACCACGTCGAGCTGGCGTGGGCCGGCGATGCGGTGCTGACCGAGCCGATCCTGGCCGCCGATCCGCGGACACTACGGGTCATCCGCGCCGCCTATGGCGAGCACGACGTAACCACCGCGGCCGGCGCGGCGGTGCGCAACCAGACCCTCGCGTTCACAGTGGACGGTGACCTGCTCGGCGGGCATCCGGCCGAGCCCGAGGTGCGTCGAGACCTGGACCTGGAATACCAGCTGGGAGCCGAACGGCATGCCGTGCGCATTCCGTACGGAGGGCTGGTGCGGCTCGGCGACGACGTGTTCCGGCACCGGCACCTGCTCGGTGGCGGGCAGTCCGAGCAGGTCGACCTGGTAGCGGCATTCGGGCCCGACCCGATCGATGAGTTGCCAACCGCGGCCCAAACCCGCGATGCGGCGGCGGAGTACTGGCCGCAATTCTGGTGCAGCGGCGGGGCGATCGAATTGGCCGGCAGCACCGATCCGCGGGCACTGGAGCTGGAGCGGCGCATTGTGCTGTCCCAGTACGTGATGGCGGTAAACGAGGCCGGCTCGCTGCCGCCGCAGGAAACCGGTCTGGTCAACAACAGTTGGAACGGCCGATTCCACTTCGAAATGTACTTCTGGCACGCGGCGCACTGGGCCTTGTGGGGCCGGTGGCCGATTCTGCGGCGCAGCCTCGACATATATCAACGGCTGCTGCCGTCGGCGGTGGATCGGGCTCGCCGACAGGGATTCGAGGGCGCGAAGTGGCCGAAATGCACGGGACCGGACGGGCGTGAATCACCCGGTGAAATCCACGCCCTGCTGGTCTGGCAGCAGCCGCACGTCTTTTTCTTCGCCGAATTGGATTATCGTGCCCATCCGAGCCAGGAAACGCTCGACCGGTGGGCGCCGGTACTCTCGTCGACGGCTGATTTTCTTGCCTCGTACCTCGTGGAGCGCGATGGCCGGTTTGTGCTCGGGCCACCGGTACATATCGTGTCGGAAAATACCGACCCGGCGCAGACCATCAATCCGGCGTTCGAATTGGCGTACTGGCGATTTGGCCTGCGGATCGCCCAGACCTGGCGGGAGCGCCTCGGTCAACCACGGGTGCCCCACTGGGACGACGTGCTCGACCGGCTCGCGCCACTACCGGTCGAGCACGCCGAATACGCTATCTACCAAGGCATCGAGCACATGTGGGAGCGGTACACCTTCGAGCACCCCGCGCTGAGCGGGCTGTTCGGGTGGCTGCCCGGTGACGGCGTGAACCCGACCGTGATGCGGGCGACCGCGAAACGCATCTTCGCCGAATGGGACCGCGACCGGATCTGGGGCTGGGATTTCCCGATGCTGGCCATGTGCGCGGCGCGGCTCGGCCAACCCGAGCAGGCGGTGGAATTCCTTACCCACAACGGCGAACGATTCCAGTTCACTGAAACCGGACTACCCACCGGCGGGCCATTTCCGTACCTGCCCAGCAGCGGTTCCCTGCTGTACGCGGTCGCGATGATGGCCGGCGGCTGGGACGGTTCGGACGGACCTACGCCGGGATTTCCCGATGAGAGTGCCGGTTGGGTGGTGCGCTGCGAAGGTCTGCAGCAAGCGCTCTAAGAATCGGCTACCGGCTGAGCCGTTCGACTGGCTGACGCAGGATTGTCTTCAGCTTCGCGGGCGCGGTCTTGCGTGGGTCGCCGAGGTAGATCTCATGGTGCAAGCCCGACATCCGCAGGCCGTTTGCCTCGAGATATGTGTGATGCAGCTCGTACAGCACGGGCGCTTCGTCGTCGTATGAGCCGACGTGCAACACCTGAGCGCTGGGGCCTTCATGGAGAGTCAGGTGCCGGAGCTGGGAGATGTCGGGGAGTTTCTTCTTTGCCAGCGCGGTCTGCTTGGCGTCCTCGATCATCTCCTGGGTGATCCAGGAGGGCATGCTGATGAGCATGGTCCAGCTCCAGGCATCTTTGTCGCCGCTGGTGAAAGCCTCTGGCTGGTCCGCCCACCACAGTCCTTCCAGCGGACCGACGACGAAGTCGCCGTCAGCCGTCCGCTTGCTGGCGAACTTGAGGGTGTAGGCGACCGCGTAAAGCGCCTGAACCGCGCTGGCGTAGGCGGGCGCGGTATTCGGGTTGCCGGTGCCATCGATGGCGATGAATTGCTGGTCAGGAACGTCCACAATGGCCCACGCGGTGTTCTTGGGTGCGTACAGCTCTTTCAGCTCGCGTTTGACATCGTACGGCGCCACCTGAACCCCAATCTCTGTCCACTCGCGCATTTGCTCTCGCAGCGAATTGGCCCGCGCCAACGCACGGGCCAATTCAGTACTTCGGTCAGGCGGCGGCCACAGTACCGTGCGGATCGAGCACGTACTTACGGGCTGCCCCTTTGTCGAAGTCCTGGTATCCCTGCGGTGCCTGATCCAGCGGGATCGGCGTCGCGTTGACCGCCTTCGCGATCTGTACGCGGTCGTGCAGGATCGCCATCATCAGACCCCGGTGATAGCTCATGACCGGGCATTGTCCGGTCGCGAACGAATGCGATTTGGCCCAGCCGAGGCCGATCCGAATCGACAACGCGCCCTGCCTGGCCGCCTCGTCCGACGCCCCGGGATCGCCGGTCACGTAAAGCCCCGGAATACCGAGCGCACCGCCGGCCCGGGTGACGTCCATCAGCGAATTCAGGACGGTCGCCGGCGCCTCGTGACTGGAATCCGCGCCGTGCCCGCGCGCCTCGAAACCGACCGCGTCCACGCCGCAGTCGACCTCGGGAACGCCGAGGATCTGCTCGATCTGATCCTTCGGATCGCCTTGCGATACGTCAATTCCCTCGCAGCCGAAGCTGCGGGCCTGCTCCAGCCGCTCCTTGTTGAGGTCACCGACCATGACCACGGCGGCACCGAGCAGAAACGCCGACGCGGCCGCGGCCAACCCGACCGGGCCGGCACCGGCAATGTAGACGGTCGAGCCCGGGCCGACGCCGGCGGTGTAGCAACCGTGGAATCCGGTCGGGAATATGTCCGACAGCATTGTCAGGTCGAGGATCTTTTCCATCGCCTGGTCTTTGTCGGGGAATTTCAACACGTTCCAGTCGGCATACGGAACCATGACGTATTCGGCTTGGCCGCCGACCCATCCGCCCATATCCACGTAGCCGTAGGCGGATCCGGGCCGGGCCGGGTTGACGTTCAGGCAAATTCCGGTCTTGCGTTCCTTACAGTTGCGGCACCGTCCACAGGCGATATTGAACGGGACCGACACCAGATCACCGGTTCGGATGAATTCGACGTCCGGGCCGGTCTCGACCACTTCGCCGGTGATTTCGTGGCCGAGAACCAGACCTTCGGGCGCGGTTGTCCGGCCCCGGACCATGTGCTGATCGCTGCCACAGATATTGGTGGATACGACCTTGAGAATGACCCCGTGGGGGACTTTGCGACCCACGTTCAGCTTATCCACGCCGGGTCCGTCCTTCAGAACCAGTTCCGGATAGTCGATCGGCTGTACTTCGACGTGTCCGCGTCCCATGTAGACGACAGCCTTGTTGCCGGGCATGACGTTGACCTCCTGCGGGGGATGGGTGGCCTCGTCGCCGTTCACCGTTCCGGCTGCGGCGGCGGAATGGTGTTAGTGACCTGATTTCGGTGCTTACATAACCGCGCCGGCGCCGGCTTCAGCGACCGTGTGGTCGTTCTCGACCGTGCTGCCGCTGACCCCGATCGCCCCGACGATCTGTCCGTCGCCGGTCTTGAGCGGAATCCCGCCGGGGAAGGTGATGAGGCCATTGTTGGAGACCTCGATGTTGTAAAGCGGCCCACCGGGCTGGGACAGCGCTCCGATGTCGCCGGTGTTCATGTCGAACATCCGAGCGGTTCGCGCTTTTTTGACGGAAATATCGATGCTTCCCATCCAGGCACCGTCTTCGCGGACGAACGACTTCAGATTGCCGCCGACGTCGACGACGGCGATGTTCATCAACGTGCCTATTTCACTGGATTTCTTCAACGCGGCGTCGACAACCGATTGCGCCTGGGACAACGTAATGTCGGACATCTCTCGCCTCCTGATGTACGCATCCGGGCGGCTACGCGGAAATCTCCGTTCAGACAGACCCCGGCCACCCAACGGATCGAGTGTCACCCAGTATGCGGCCGAGACCGGCCCGGCGAATACCGCCGAACGACCCGTCATCGAGCTCACCGGACCCACGGTCCCGACCGGCAGATATTTCGTCCGGTATCGGCCGATGATCGATGCTGTGGTGATGCTCCCATTGGTGCACATTTACCTGGTGGAGAAGAAAACCGGCATGACACTGACCGTGCGGCGACTGCGTACCGACGATCTACGCGACCCGATCGGCCTGGGCAATCCGCAGCCCACACTGTCCTGGGCGGTACGGGCGGAAAGGTCGCGTACCCAGGCCGCGTACGAGGTTCAGGTGGCACCCGACCCGGAATTCAGCACGCTGGTGTGGGAATCGGACTGGGTGCGATCGGCCGAACCGTGGGTCAGGTATGGCCAGCAGCTGGCCAGCAGAACCCGGTTGCTCTGGCGGGTACGGGTGCGGGATGACCACGGTGTCGAATCAAGGTGGTCGGACCCGGCGAGCTTCGAGACCGGCCTGCTCGATCCGGCGGACTGGACCGCGTCCTGGATCACCCATCCGGCCTGGGTGGACGGTCCCGATCCGGCCGCGCTTCCGCTGCTGGCCAAGGAATTCACGGTGTCCCAAGCGGTGCGGACGGCGCGGCTGTACGTGACCGGGGTGGGGGTTTACGTCGCGACGCTCAATGGTCAGCCGGTCACCGATGCCGCCCTGGAACCGCCGTACAGCATCTTCGACCGGACCATTGACTACGTCAGCTACGACGTGACCGCCGCGCTGCGGGACGGGCCGAACGTCCTCGGCCTGGCCCTCGGAACCGGAATCGCCCACGTCATCGACGATCCCGACCGATACACCAAACTGACCGGCACCATTGCCCGGCCGCGTGCCCTGGCCCAGCTGGAACTGACCACAGTGGATGGTGCCCGGCACCGGATCGGCTCGGACAGCTCGTGGCGGACGACGCTAGGCGCGACGACCCGTACGCACTGGTACGGCGGCGAGGACTACGACGCCGGTCTCGCACCGTCCGGCTGGGACGAAGCAGAGGGCGACCGGTCGGCTTGGTCGAGAGCGGTCACGGTCCGGTGGAGACCGAGGCTGACCGCCCGGGCGGCGCCGCACATCCGCCCGGTGGAACGGATCGAGACCCGGCAGGTCACCCGGCCGGTTGCCGGGGCGCACGTATTCGACCTTGGCCTGAACATCGCCGGCTGGCCACTGTTGCACGTGGACAGTCCCGCCGGGCGGCAGATCACGTTGCGGCCCGGCGAACTGCTGGAACCCGACGGTCAGGTCTCGCAGCGTCACACCGGCAGCCCGATCCAGGATGTCTACACAACCACCGACGGCCGGCAGTCCTGGCATCCGCAGTTCGTCTACCACGGATTCCGCTACGTCCAGGTGCACGGACTACCCGAAAATGCCAGCACCAGCGCCATTTCCGGCATCGTGCTGCGGGCGGACAATGAAAAGACCGGCGATTTCGACTGCTCCCATGAGCTGTTCAACGGCATTCACCGGATCATCGACCGGGCCGTGCAGGGCAACATGTACAGCGTCCTCACCGACTGTCCACACCGGGAAAAGCTGGGCTGGTTGGAGCAGGACCACCTGCTGTTCTCGGTGGTCAGCCGCGGTTACGACGTGCGCGCGTACTACCGGGACATCATGCGCCGTATCGCCGAGGCCCAGACCGAATCCGGTCTGGTGCCAGGGATCGCGCCGGAGTACGTGGTATTCGAGGGCGGTTTCCGGGACGACCCCAATTGGGGCGCGGCAATCATCCTTGTGCCGTGGGAGATGTACCGCGCTTACGGCGACACCGAAACGCTCCGGACGTATTACCCGAATATGCTGCGGTACCTGCGCTATCTGCAATCCCAATCCGACAACAAAATTCTCGATTACGGCCTCGGCGACTGGATTACGCTGGATGACTCCACACCACGGGCCGTCGCCGCGACGTGGGGATATCACCGCGCCGCCGACGCGCTGTCCCGGATCGCCGGCGTACTCGGCGAAGACGGCGACGCCCGCGAAATACGCGCCCTGACCGGCGACATCGGACGGGCATTCCATGACCGGTTCTTCGACGGCAACGCCTCCTACGGCAGCGGCAGCCAGGCCTGCGACGCGTTCGCGCTGGACCTGGGTGTGGTGCCAGAAAGCCTGCGGCTCAGGGTGATCGGGCATCTGCTCGATTCGATTGAAAGAGCGGGCGATCACCTCCTGGTCGGCGAAGTAGCTCTTCCGGCGGTATTTCGCGTGCTCTCAGCTGCCGGCGCCGACGAGGTGGTGCACCGTATCGCGGCCCGAACCGACTGGCCCAGCTACGGATTCCAACTCGAACACGGCGCGACCGCATTGACCGAGGCCTGGGACGGGCCGACCCGGGGCCTGTCGCAGAACCATTTCATGCTCGGTGCGATCGACGACTGGTTCACCGCCCGCCTCGCCGGGCTCAGGCAGCAGGACGGATCCGTGGGCTATCAGAAGCCGTTGATCGCACCGGTGCCGACCGGCGAGCTGACCGCGGCGGCCGCGTCGATGCTCACGCCGTACGGTCGGTTGGCCAGTTCCTGGCGTCGCGAGGGCCGGTCTTTCAGCCTCGACGTTGAGATTCCGGTCGGTACGGTGGCGCAGCTCCGACTGCCCGAACCGTTCGCAATGCCCGATGGCGGGACGGTTTTCGACGTCGACCCCGGATGCTGGAGCTTCTACGCCCAGGAGCGGGCTTGACCCTGCCTCAGGGAGGGGCATGATTCTGGCTGCAGCTACCTGCGGCGAGGAGGCCTCATGCTGAGCGAACCGACCATCATCGAACGCGATGAGCAGCCGTACGTCTCGATAATGTCGTCCGTAACCATGCAGAACATCGGACCGGTGTTGTCCACGTTGCATCCAGAGGTCTTCGCCTGGCTGAGCCAGCAGGGGAAAACGCCGGCCGGACCACCGTTCTGGAAATACAACGTGATCGATATGGAACGCGAGATGGAGGTCGAGGTCGGCGTGCCGACCGCCACGCAACTTCCCGCCGACGGACGAATTATCGGGGGCATCCTGCCCGCCGGCAGATACGCCACACTGCACCATACCGGTCATCCCGCCGAGCTGATGGAAGCGACGAGAGCGCTGCTGGAATGGGCCGACAAGCAGAACCTGACGTGGGACATGACCGAATCCGGGCCGGCACAGAAATGGGCCAGCCGGCTGGAGATTTACCACACCGATCCGCGTGAACAGCCCGACATGACGAAATGGGAAACCGACCTCGCATTCCGACTGGCCCACTAAGCAGTGGGGCCGCGGATTGTCATCGTAGGAGCGGGCGGATCGGGCAAGACGACGGTGGGCCGCGATGCGGCCCACCGCCTCGGCGTGCCGTTCACCGATCTGGACACGCTGTTCTGGAAACCGGGTTGGCAACGGTCCGACCCGGCCGAATTCCGGTCGGCGGTCCGAACGAAGGTCGTAATGCCGTCGTGGGTAATCGTCGGAAATTATCGTACGAAAATCGGCGACCTCACCTGGCCGGCCGCTGATCTGCTTGTGTGGCTGGATCTTCCGCGTCGGATTACGTTTCCGCGGGTGCTGCGTCGAACGTTCCTCGACGCGTTTGTCCACCGCGAATTGTGGCCGGGTTGCCGGCAATCGTGGCGCACTCCTTTTCAGACCGGACTGATCAGCTATACGTGGCGGCAACCGGCGATGTTGCGCGCCACGTACCCGGGCTTGATCAACGACGCCGGCATCGTAGCGCTCCGGCTGACCCGCCGGGCCGAGATCGCCCGGTGGCTGGACAGCCTGGAATGGTCAGGAATCAAGAAGCGTGGGTCGGCGGACCGTCCGTAACGTGGCCGCCATAAGAGCACCACGACTTCAGGAGTGACCATGACAACCACCCAGGGGATCAAGACCGTACTGCACCCGGTGTCCGATCTGGCCAAGGCGAAGGCGGTGTACAGCGCGCTGCTCGGCATACAGCCGACCACCGACAGCGAGTACTACGTCGGCTACGACGCCGAGGGCCAGCAGATCGGGCTGGTGCCCGGCGGCGCCGCGCAGGGGATGGCCTCGCCGGTGGCGTATTGGCACGTGTCGGACATCGAGGCGAAGCTGACTGAGGTTACCGCGGCCGGCGCCACCGTGAAGGAATCGCCGCACGACGTCGGCGGCGGCCGGCTGGTAGCCAGCTTCACCGACACCGACGGCAACGTGCTGGGGCTGATTCAGGATCAATAAGCCAGACCGGAAATCTCTTGGTTAGATCAGAGCCCCTGCCCGAACGAGACGGAGACGAGCATGCCCCCGAGGAAGACGACGTCAGCCGCCGACAGCCATGACCTGATCCGCGTGTACGGCGCGCGCGTGAACAACCTCAAGGACGTCCACGTCGAGATCCCGAAGCGCCGGCTGACCGCGTTCACCGGCGTATCCGGCTCGGGCAAGAGCTCGCTGGTATTCGGCACGATCGCGGCCGAGTCGCAACGGCTGATCAACGAGACGTACAGCGCGTTCGTCCAGGGGTTCATGCCGACGCTGGCCCGCCCCGAGGTCGACGTACTTGACGGCCTGACCACCGCGATCATCGTCGACCAGGAGCGGATGGGCGCGAACGTCCGCTCCACCGTCGGCACTGTGACCGACGCCAACGCCATGCTGCGCATCCTGTTCAGCCGGCTCGGTAAACCGCACATCGGTTCGGCCCAGGCCTTCTCCTTCAACGTCGCCTCGATCAGCGGCGCGGGCGCGGTCACGGTGGAGAAGGCCGGGCGGACCATGAAGGAACGGCGCAGCTTCAGCATCACCGGCGGAATGTGCCCTCGCTGCGAGGGCATGGGCAACGTCAACGACATCGACCTGGCCGAGCTGTACGACGACTCCAAGTCGCTGAACGACGGCGCGCTGAGCATTCCCGGCTACACCCCGGGCGGCTGGAACTACCGGCTCTACGCCTCGTCCGGTTTCGTCGACCCGGACAAGCCGATCGGCAAATACACCAAGAAACAGCTGAACGATTTTCTGTACCACGAACCAGTCCGCATGAAAATCGAAGGCATCAACATGACGTACGAGGGGCTCATCCCTCGTATTCAAAAGTCGATGCTGTCCAAGGACGTTGACGCCCTCCAGCCGCACATACGCGCTTTTGTGGAGCGGGCGGTCACGTTCACGACCTGTCCTGAGTGCGCGGGCACCCGGCTGTCGGAGCTGGCCCGTTCATCCAAGATCAAGAAGATCAGCATCGCCGACGCGTGTGCGATGCAGATCAGCGATCTGGCCGAGTGGATACGCGGTGTCGAGGAACCGTCGATGGCGCCGCTGCTGACCGCGTTGCAGCAGACGCTCGACTCGTTCGTGGAAATCGGGCTGGGGTACCTGTCGCTCGACCGTCCCTCGGGCACGCTCTCGGGCGGCGAAGCCCAGCGCACCAAGATGATCCGCCAGCTCGGCTCGTCCCTGACCGACGTCACGTACGTATTCGACGAGCCGACGATCGGCCTGCACCCGCACGACATCGCGCGGATGAACGACCTGCTGCTGCGGCTACGGGACAAGGGCAACACGGTGCTGGTCGTCGAGCACAAACCGGAGGCAATCGCGATCGCCGACCACGTCGTCGATCTCGGTCCGCTGGCCGGTGCCGCCGGGGGCGAGGTCGTGTACGAGGGCAACGTCGACGGGCTGCGCTCCAGCGGCACGATCACCGGCCGGCACCTGGACGACCGCGCTGCAGTGAAACCGTCGGTCCGTACCTCGACCGGCGCGTTGAAGGTCCGCGGCGCCAGCACACACAACCTGCGCAAGGTCAACGTCGACATACCGCTCGGTGTACTGACCGTGATCACCGGCGTGGCCGGCTCGGGCAAGAGCTCGCTCATCCACGGCTCGGTGGCCGGACAAGACGGCGTGGTGACGATCGACCAGGGCGCGATCCGGGGCTCGCGGCGGAGCAACCCGGCGACGTACACCGGCCTGCTCGAGCCGATCCGTAAGGCGTTCGCCAAGGCCAACAACGTCAAGCCGGCCCTGTTCAGCGCCAACTCCGAGGGCGCCTGCCCGAACTGCAACGGCGCCGGCGTCATCTACACCGACCTGGCGATGATGGCCGGCGTCGCCACCATGTGCGAGGAGTGCGAGGGCAAGCGGTTCCAGGCCTCGGTGCTGGAGTACTCGTTCGGCGGCAAGGACATCAGCGAGGTCCTGGCCATGTCGGTCACCGAGGCCGAGGAGTTCTTCGGCGACGGTGAGGCGAAAACGCCGGCCGCACATGCGATTCTCGACCGGCTCGCTGATGTCGGGCTCGGGTACCTCAGCCTCGGCCAGCCACTGACCACGTTGTCCGGTGGCGAGCGGCAGCGGCTCAAGTTGGCCACACACATGGGCGAGAAGGGCGGCGTCTATGTCCTCGACGAGCCGACCACCGGCCTGCACCTGGCCGACGTCCAGCAGCTGCTCGGGTTGCTGGATCGGATCGTCGACTCGGGCAAGTCGGCCATCGTGATCGAGCATCATCAGGCGGTCATGGCGCACGCGGACTGGATCATCGATCTGGGTCCGGGCGCCGGGCACGACGGTGGCCGGGTCGTCTTCGAGGGCACGCCGGCCGATCTTGTTGCGGACAAGTCAACGCTGACCGGCCAGCACCTGGCTGATTACGTACGCGGCTGATCCGGTCTGGGGGATCGACAGGTACGTCGTCAAGCGGATCGCAGGCAGAAAGGGTGCCCGGCCGGGCTGGTGTAGACCCGGCTGCCGGTCCGGCTTTCCGGGGTGACGTCGTCGGTGGGGCGTAGTCGGGTGGCGCCGGCCTGGGTCGCGACGCGGTCGGCGGCGGCGAGGTCGTCGACGGTGAAGTCGAGGTGCATCTGCTGGGAGGTGCCGTCCGGCCAGTTCGGGGCGACGTGATCCGGGGCCGATTGGATGACGAGCACCGGGAGACCGGGGGCCTGGATGAAGTGGTGGCTCGGCGTGCGGGTGATCGAGCCGTCGAGCAGCCGCTGCCAGAAGGCGCTCTCCGCCTCGAGGCCGGCGGCGTCGATGATCACGGAAGTCAGGGTGACGGTCACGGGGGCCTCTCCTTAGTTGTTCGTACCGGTGTTCAGACGGTCGGGATGATGCCGCCGTCGACGCGGAACTGCGCTCCGGTGAGCCACTTCGCCCGGCCCGAGGCGAGGAACGCGATCATCTCGGCGACATCCTCGGGATCTCCTGGGCGGCCCATCGGAACCTTCAGGTGATCCACGAGCTGCTGCTTGGCCTGCTCGGCGCTTACGCCTTGCTGGTCGGCCATGTGCTGGAGATGGGCGGTGGCGCCGTCAGTGACGACGAAGCCGGGAAGGACGCACACCACCCGCACCCCGTGCTCGCCCACCTCGGTCGCCAGCTCGCGGCTGTAGGTGTTGAGCGCCGCTTTGGCGGCGGCGTAGGACGCTTCAGTGCGCTGCGGGAGTTGGCTGGCGATCGAGGAGACATGCACGACGACGCCGGAGCCGCGTTCGACCATGCCCGGAACGAGGGCCCGGTCCAGGCGCACGGCGCTGAGGAGGTTCATCTCCAGGTCCGCCCACCAGGACTCGTCCGACCGGTTCAGCGTCGGCGCCGGGGCACTCGCCGCACCCGCGTTATTCACGAGCACGTCCACTCCACCCACGCGGTCGACGACCGCGCGGCCGAGTTGCCTCACGCCCTCTTCCGTGGAGAGATCCGCCGGAATGAACGTGGCGATGGCGTACTCCTTCGGCCTGCTGCGAGAGGCCGTCAGCACGGTCGCACCCGCGGCAACGAAGCGACGGACGGTCGCCTCGCCCAAGCCGCGGCTGCCGCCGGTAACCAGCACCCGAAGCCCGTCCAGCCCCTCGTCCGAAATAGGCATGGGAATCTCCTCCGTAAGATGAACCCGACTCCGGAAACAATACACAAGCGGAACCAGACTCACCTTATGGAGGTTCTGTTGCCAGCATCACGCCCGCTGCGCGCCGATGCGCGACGCAACCGCGAGGCATTGCTGTCCGCAGCGCGGGAGGCGTTCCTCGGCGGCGACACCGACGCCCACATCGAAGTCATCGCCCGCAGCGCCGGCGTCGCCGTCGGAACGCTTTATCGCCACTTCGAGACGCGCGAGGCCCTCATCGAGGAGGTCTACCGCAAAGAGGTCGACGACCTGTGCGCCGCGCCCGCCGAGCTCCTGGCCAAACACGCCCCGGACGAGGCGCTGCGGCGTTTCCTCCTGCTGCTCGTGGATCACGCGGCCGTGGGCAAAGGGATGTCCGTCGTTCTGGAAAGCATCATGGCCACGGACTCACCGATCTTCCAGACCGCCCGCACCCGGATGGCGAACGCCCTGACTCAGCTGCTCGACGCGGGCATTGCGGCCGGCACCATCCGAGACGACGTCACCGGCCCCACCCTGCTGCGCGCCCTGGGCGGAATCTGCGGAATGCGCCCCACCGAAGGCTGGGTGGAGGAAGCCCGACAGATCACCGCCCTCCTCTTCGACGGCCTACGCCGCCGGCAACCTGAGCCGGACAATCCCTGAGCAAACCTGCCTGAACATCACGGCTAGGGCGTTCCAAGACACCCATCGAATTCGTAGAGCGGGTTGATGAACGCCTTGCCCTTGTGGTCAGTCAGGACCAGAGCGCCGAGCTCGGAGCCGGCCCCGGCGGAGTAGCAGCCGTTGGCTTTGAGCGTCACGTCGAGGGCGACCGGTGGTGCGCCGTCGGCGACGCGGGTGTCGACGAGGGTGCAGGACCAGTCGCTGCCGGGTCCCCGGCTCTTCTCGGTGCCGGCACCGCGGTTGCAGGTCGCCTTCATCGGTGGGCGTGTGACCCGTGCGGAGCCTGTCTGCCACCGGTAGTGGGCGACGGCGAGCCTTCCGAATTCGGGGGCAATGGACGCTTGCAGCTGCTTGGCCGTCAGGTTGGTCGGCCCGACGCCGGACACGCCTGCGAGCACAGCCACGACCACGACCGCGACGCCAGCGATCCGGGCCGCGGCTCGGCGCTGCAGCCGAGGCGTCGTGTCGGCGGAGCCGAACGCTCGGCTGCGCAGGAGATACCAGGCAGCGCCACCGAAGATCGCGGTCCAAACGATGCTGGTGATCGCACCCTGCAACAGCGTGCCGAGATGCCGCGGGTCGGTGAACAAGGCGTGCCATGCGTCGAACGGGGCGGCCGGGGAGATGATGCGGGCGATGCGGCCGTGCCCGATGACCTCGAGCAGTTGCAGGGCTCCGGCGACAACGAGCGGGCCGAGCACGCCCACGATCGTCGACCGGGATGCGATCGACAGCAGCAGACCCAGGGCGATAAACGTCGCGGCCGGCAGGAGCGAATACAGCCAGGCCAGCGCGACCAGAGCCCACGCCGTACCGGCCGGGACCAGCTGCCCGGACAGGTTGACCAACGAGGAGCTGCCGGCGATCGCCACCCCGGCGAGAAGGCTGACCGCGCCCATGGTCAGGAAGCCGGCCCAGACGCAGACGGTCGCCGCGATCGCCTTGCCGCCGCAGATGTGCGTCCGCGAGGCCGAGCGAGCCAAGATCATCTTCCAGGTGCCGTGACGGTCCTCGCCGGCGAAGATGTCGCCGGCGAACAAGCCGGCCAACAACGGAATGCCGTAGAAATTGGCGGAATTGAGCAGGGTCAGGGATGTCGCGAACCCGGAGGCGCCGGCCCAGCGGCCGAACAGTACGTCCGACGGACCGGACGGCCATTGCGACTTCGTGAACGCGGCGAACGCGATCGGGACAGCGACACAGAGCAGGAGAACCACCCGCAGCGACCACTGGGAGGTCAGCTTCGCCATTTCGACGTGGACCGCAGCACCAAGTCCAGGGCGGCTGGCGTCTCGAACGAGTCGTTCAGAAGCGACGGCCGTCATCGATGAACCTTGTCTGCTTCAGACCGGGCCGGAATGCCTTGTGACTCCGACTCTCCGGCGCTTTCCGCTGGGTCGCCGGTCAGGGCGGCGAACAGGGACTCCAACGGTGAGATGTCCGGCTCGAGTTGCCGGACGGCGATGTTCTGGCGGGCAAGCTCGAGCACAAAGCTGTTCCGTAACGCATCATCCGCATGAACGAGCAAAGCGCCCGAGGACAGCCGATCAATGTCGATGTCGAACTCGCGGCCGAGCTGCCTGGCACCCGCGTCGTCGGTGGTCCACAACCGGTACGCGGCCACCGGAGCCTGTTCCCGCAGCCGGTCCAGGGTGCCCTGCCACACGAGCGCGCCAGCGTCGATGATCACTACGCTGTCGCAGATCTCCGCGACTTCGGTCATGTTGTGGCTGGACAGGAAGACGGTTTTGCCATCGTCGGCCATACGCCGGACCAACGTCCGCACCGATGCCGCGCTGGTCGGGTCCAGGCCGATGGTCGGCTCGTCCAGGATCAGCAGGTCCGGGGCGCGAACGAGCGCGGTCGCGATACCGAGCCGCTGCTTCATCCCCGTAGAAAAGCCCCGGACCTTTTCCCGGGCCCGGTCGGCCAGGCCCACCATCTCCAGCGCATCGCCCGGAGCCACCGACGCTCCGGCGCTGTCCAGGCGAGAAAGCAGCTCCAGGTTCCGTACGGCTGAAAGGTACGGATAGAACCGCAGCTCCTCGACGAACCCGGCCACCCGCTCCCGCGCCACCGTGTCGTGGGGCGATGCCTCGTGGCCGAACAGGCGCACCGCCCCGGCATCCGAGGCCAGCAGGCCGAGGATTATCCGTAGCAGCGTCGTTTTCCCCGCACCATTACGACCGAGCAGGCCGCAGACGGTGCCGGGCCCAATCGACAGGTCAATCCCGTCGACTGCCGTGAGCTCGCCGTACCGCTTGACCAGCCCTCGCGTCTCCAGCACCGGACGCATGTCAGCGGAAGCCGAGCTGGTCGTACGGAATCACCGCATCCCGACCCGGTACCTGGTCCGGCGCCAGGATCCTCGAATCGCCGGGGTACGGGGTGGTCCAGCCTTTTGTCTGGTACCAATCGAAGCGGTCAAGCAACGGCGGATTGACCATGTCGATTCGCGGATTCGGACCGGTCAGCGCCGGCTCAGCCACCGTCTTGTACCAGCTGTTCCACTGGGCTGCGACGGCCTTCTGCGCGGCCGGCGGTTGCGGAGCCGCGGGCCCCTTGGTCGCCTGCACTGCCGCGGCCGCCTTCGGATTTGCGGCGGTAGCCGCCGACGGCGTCAACGGAATCAGCCCGGTAACGCCTTGCGTGAGCGGGGTTTGGGGCGTGATCGCGTTGTACGGGGTGAGATCCGGCTTGTTGGTGAAGGCGTCGAACATCGGTGTCGCGGCGCGGTCCATCTGGTTCAGCGGTTGCGTGCCGAGGATCTGCTCGATCGTCTTCACGACGTTGATCTGCGAGTAGTAGGTGCCGTCGATGATTCCGTGCTTGACGTACGGGCTGGCCATCAGCAGCGGACCGCGGTGCGGGTCGACGTGGTCGGTCGCGTTCTGGGTGTCGTCCTCGACCGTGACGATCAGGGAGTCCTTCCAGAACCGGCTGTGTGAGACGTCGTCGACGACGCGGCCGACGGCCAGGTCGTTGTCGGCCACCTGCGCCTGGGCGGTGGCCGGGCCGCCGGTGTGGTCGTTGCCCATCGTCATGATGGTCAGGTTCGGCATGTTGCCGGTCTGCTCGGCGTTCTTGAAGTCCTGCTCCCACACATCGACCCGGAACTGCTCCGGGACCCCTTGGTTCAGCGACGGATAGTCGGGGTTCAGTGTCTTGTTCAGCGCCGGCCATTCCGTGGTGGCCTGGGCCTGCTTGGGGGAGACCGGGAGGTCGCCGGTTGCCTTGCCTTCCATGATCTGGGAGTCGGCGTAGTACTGCTGCCAGGTGCCGAGGGTGCCGGTGGTCTTGGCGGCGTACTCACCGTAGGTGGCGACGGTCTTGTGCGCCTTCAACGCCGCGCTCCACAGGAACCCGTTGGTCTGGTACGCCATCGCGTCCCCGGCTGACTGGGGTGCGCCCCGCGAGTCGCCGGTCGCGAGGTTCTGTTCGACGTAGTCGTTGTTGTTGGCTTCGGCCATCCAGGAGTGCCCGTCGCCGGTCACCTGGCCGTTGTCGTAGAAGTTGTCGAACAGCCCGAAGGTGTTCGCGATGCTGCGATGGTTCGGCGTAGAGGCCGCCCCATAGAGGGTTTCCGTCGGATCGCCGTTGCCCCGTCCAAGGTCACCGAAGATCGCGTCGTACGGCTCGTTCTCCTTGATGATCAGGATGACGTGTTTGATCGCGGACGGCTTGCCGAGGTTGGTCGGGATCGCCGGCAGGTCCCCGTTCGGGAGTTCTCCGGAGCCGCCGCCGGTCTTGTTCGAGGCCGGCAGGTCGTTCCAGCCGTTGTTCTTGAACACCTGCTGGGTCAGGCTGCTGAGCTTGATGTTGGACGGCGCGTCGAACATGGTCGTCGAGCCCTGCTGGGCAAAGACTTTGGGTGCGCGCTTCGGGTCGCCGGTGCCCTGCTGGTTGCTGACGATCACCTTGCCGAGCTTGGAGTCGTAGCTGATCTGGTTCGGGTACCAGTCGGTCGGAATCAGACCCATGTACCGGACGGGCTGGCGCGGTCCGTCGTAGGCGAACTCGGCGATCGCGTTGTCCCGGCCGACGCTGACCAGCAGGTGGTGGTCGTCGGGGAACGTAACGGAGTTCGGCGCCGCGCCGACCGTTGATCCAGGCAGCGGGTTCACGTTGAACGTCTGGGTCACCTTGTGCGACGCGGCATCGATGATCGAGACGGTGTCGCTGTTGGTGTTGGTGACGAAGACGTCCCCGTCATGCACCGTCATGGCCGCCGGCTGCAGCCCGACCTGGATCGTGTTGGTCACGGTGTTCGTGCGCAGGTCGACTACCGAGACCGTGCCCGTCGTCGTGGCGCCGGTCGCCTGATCGGCGACAACGGGGGTCTCCAAACCAGGCGCCCCGACGGCAGCACCCGTACCGGATAGGTTCGTGTTGTCCGTGGCGGTAGGCACCCGGCCACCCCGGTTGGTGACGAACGCTTCGTTGCCGACGATGGCCACATCCTGTGGGATCTGGCCGACGCGGATCCGATCCGCGACCTGATTGGTCGTGGTGTCGATGACGCCGAGGCTGTCGGACCCGTTCAGGATCGTGTAGAGCTTCGACCCATCGGACGAGATCGCCATTCCGTACGGGAATTCAAGCTGTCCGAGGGCAATGGTGGTCGGCGCCGTCGGGTTGGTGATCATGCCGCCCGGCCCGACCGAGTACTTCAGGATTTCCGTCGTTCCGGCTCGGGCCGCGAATACACTCGACGCGGCCGCGTACAGGAACTCGCCGTCCGGCGAATAGACCGGCCGCGCGATGCCCGCGATCGGCGGCTTGACCGTTTGCAGGATCTTGCCGGTTGCGGCATCGACGATGTTCAGCGAACTGCCGGCGGTTTCGGCGTAGCCGCCGGCCTGCACGGCGATCTTGGTTCCGTCCGGGCTGATGGCCTGGCCGACCGACCACGCCGAGTACGTGATCCGCTGACCGTAGGGCGAAAGATACTGGTTGGTATTGGTCAGGACGCGCCCGTCGGACTGCAGGCCGACGTGGTCAGCGCCGGTGGGAATCGCGGTCGAGGTGAACGGAATCGTCCACGACAGCGGCTTGCCATCCAGGCCGGTGGCCGAGATAGCGATGGTGTGCTTACCGGCTTTCAGACCCGCCCCGATCGTGTCGTGCGGCTGGATCGGGCTGCCATCAAGGGAGTACGACCAGTCCCGTGCCGCTTGGACGTCGAAGGTGACGTTGAAGACGACCGTATGTGTGATCGTGTCGCCCGCGGCGGGGACCGACGAGACGAGTTTCGGCTGCGGCAGCGCCGGGCGCGTGCCGGCGAGGGTCGGGACGGCAGCCAATGTCGGCTGGTGATTCGTGTCGTCCCAGGCCCAGATCGGGGTGGTGAAATCCCAGCCGATGCCCTCGTACGTGGACTGGGAAGTCAGATCGGGCAGTGCCGGATTCTTGGCCGGGTCGGTGGTGGCCGCCGCGCCGTCTTGACCGCTGGTGTTGGAGTCGGGCGTCCCGGTGAGGCTCAGATCTGCGGACAGGTTCCCGGTCAGCTCGAACGAGTCGGGATAGCGCGTCACGCCGCCGATGATGGCGCCGGCCTGGCTCGCGGTGGTGCCGGCCGTCGTGTACGTGATCGACAGCCCGTTCACCACGTTGTTGTCGATCTTGCTGACGATTCCGCTCCCGGCCGAGACCGGATAGGCGGCGATGCCGGCGGTGTTCCATGCCGCGGCCGGTGCGTGCCCGTTCAGTCCGATGTCAACCGACTGCACCAGGTTGTCCGCCACCGTCGCCGGTGGCAGCAGGTACGTGACGAGGCCACTGGCCTGGACGCCGTTGGGCGCGCTGCCGGACTGGGTCGCGTCGATGTTCGTGTCCAGCACCATGTTGTTGGTGACGGTCGCGTTGCCGGTGCCATTTGCCGCGGTGCACTGGTGGCCCCACACATGCGCGGCCAAGCCGGCGGCGTAACCGTGGTAGGTGCCGTCGCCCTCGGCCCAGATGGTGGAGTGGACCACCGAGTTGTCGGTCACGGTGCTGTCGCATACGAGATACGCCAGCCCGGCCGCGCCAGCACGGGCCGACGAATTCGCAATGGCGGTGACTCGGTTCAGGCTCAGGTTCTTGACGACAGCGCCCTTGTCCAGGACGTGGAAGAACGCGAGCGTGTTGTCGTACGTACTGCCAGAGATCGTCGGGCCACCTGAACCCACGCCGTACGTGATGCTGGAGATCGTGTGTCCTTGACCATCCAGCACGCCGGTGAAGTAGTTGATCCCCGAGAAAGTCTCACCCTGGAAGTCGATGTTGGAGGTCAGTACGTAGTCAGCCGCGGCGGCGCCGGTGTCGCTCGTGTCTGCGTTGATGGCCTGGGCAGCGGCCTGCAGATCAGCCGCATTGGCGATCTGGAAGGGATCCGAGGTCGTACCCGATCCGGTCAGACCCGTGGCAGCGTTAGCGTCGCTGGAGATGGTGAGGGTCGCCGCGACCGCCACGCTCAGCAGACCCGCGGCGAGAGCGCGCCACCGGCGCTTGCGCGATATCGGGCTTCCGGCAACACGACTGGCCTGCCGGCCCAGCAAATTCTGCCGAGCCTTCCTGACGACGTGCATGAACATCCTTCCGAAGGGCATCGGAGATCACGCAGCAGGTTTCAGCAGCGTTGCTGGAGCGGAGCACCCCGACTCGGCCGGCGTGGCGATGATCTTCCTGTGATAGCGGTGGTACTTGGCGCACTTAACGTCCGTGATCAGGTCACGAAGACCCCTTCTGGTTCCCGTAGCGCGCAAGCGGTCCAACAACGATTCGCTAACCCTGGTCGAGCAAGAGGAACGTGGTGCGACGTTTGGACGGACAGCTTAGTGAACAACCCAGAAACGAAAAGACTTTTGCAGCAGGGTTGTAACTCCGTACGCGGGTAATCTTTCGTCACGTGACGAAAGGTTGGTGGGTTGAGGCTTCGGGGGAGACCGCCGGATTTGCCGAGTGCTAGTTTTCGAGCTATGGAATCCCACGTAATTACTGCCCGGGACGGCGTACGCCTGCATGTCGGCGCGAGCGGTTCGGGGCGGGACATGGTGATGTTGTCCGGCGGACCTGGCTGCGTCCAATACCTCGAACACGATCATCTCGTACCGGATGGAATACGCGGGTGGTTCCCGGAGCCGCGCGGAGTGGGCCGCTCCGGCGGCGGTGGACACACGATGGCGCAGGCGGTCGAGGATCTCGAGACGATCAGGACCTCGCTCGGCATCGACGATTGGATCGTGTTGGGGCATTCCTGGGGCTGCGACCTTGCCGTTCGTTACGCACTGGATTATCCAACGTCGGTGCGGCGCGTCATCGGCATCGCGGGTCACGGGTTACACAAGGATCGCACCTGGTCCCGGCATTACGAGGAATTGAAGGACACTGAACCGGATCTCGGAATTCCCTGGGATCGAGCCGTTCATCAGTCGCTCGGCGATTCTTTTACCGAGTGGATTCATGAGCCGAAGCTATTTCGCGCGCTGGCCGATTCATCGGTTTCGATGAATTTTATTGCAGCCGGCAACGATATTCGACTGCCGTGGCCGCTGGAGCAATTGGCGGAACTGGTGCCGGACGCGACATTCGACATGGTGCCGGACGTGCCGCATGACTTCTGGTCGACACATCCGCAGGCATGGATCAAGGTCGTGACCGCGGCGTTGATAGAGCCAGGGGAGCGAGGTAGGTAAATCCCCCGGCCGCGGCAGCAGATTCGCCTGATTCACTGTTGTACTGACTTTGCGTTGGGCTTGTTCTGTGAACGCGCTCGGACGTACATCGTTTCGTCACGTGATGAAATGATGTACGTCTGGGAGGGTTCAACCAAGAGTGGTCCAGAGGCGGCCTTCCGTAAGATCAGCGCTCAGCTAGCTCGCGGCTAAGGAATCCGGCGCGTAACCCGGCCGATGAGTTCGCGGTCATTGGTTGTACGCGAACGCAGCAAAGAAACGTACGGGACCGCGGCAAGGAAACAACCTATGAGATACAGGCGCAGGATTTGAATCGTTCCTCAGCCGCTCTCCACGCTCACCTCGTAACGCCGATAAGCGACATTATGTCAACTTGAAGATGGATCGCAGCGAATGCGCGATGGCCTCCTGGTCTCAGCGAAGATGACCCCAGCCACCAATAAGATCTTCACTGTGTCATTGGACGAGCTGCCGGACTGGTTACCGGCGTGGTGTCTGGACCGTCTCGGGAGCCAGCCCGATGCCGTGCTGTTCGGACACCAATCGATGTCGACGGTGTTCGGTCTCCGGTTGGCCGACGGCGCGGACGTGGTGGTCAAGGCCCGCGCCGACGACGGTCGAGCGGTGCCGTGTGTCGCGGCACAGACACAACTGTGCGAGAACGGGTTCCCGTGCGCCCGCCCACTCACGCCGGTTGTCAGCGTCGGTCCGCTGGCCGTGCACGCCGAGGAATTCCGCCCCGGAGGCGGGATGTTGCACGGCGACTTGCCAGAGACGGCTGTTCGGTACGCCGAGGTCTTCGCTCGGTTGATGGCCGCTCTGGAGGCCGTCACGGTCGCGCCACCGCTGCCGAATCCGCGCTGGGTGCGGTGGGACCACAGAGGCCCCGGGCTATGGCCGGCGATCGAGTCACTCGATGAGCAGGATCAGAGTTTCGTACCCACGTACGTCTTCGACACCGCCACCAGGGCCCGCCGGCGTCTGCTGGCCGCCGGGCTCCCCTGCGTGCTGGGCCACGCCGACTTCGAGGCACAGAACCTCCGGTGGCATGAGAACACGGTGCTGACGGTGCACGATTGGGACAGCCTGGCCTGGCAACCGGAAGCCGCACTGGTGGGAGCCGCGAGCGCGGTATTCCCGAAGCTGGGACCGGCTACCCTGCCGCCGATCGAAAGTACCGAGGCGTTCCTTATGGCCTACCAAGATGCGCGGAGCCGCTCGTTCACCGTAGAAGAACAGCAGATCGCATGGGCGGCCAGCCTATGGCCAGCAGCCCATGACATCCGGTGGGAAACGCTCCATGGCTACACCGCCGTATCGGGAAAGGCGCTTTGGGCACAAGCAGCCGAACGCCTCCGCCGGGCGAATGCCTGAAACCCCATCACCACGGGGAATCGACACGCCAACTGTCCACTGTCCCCTGGCTCAATTCACTTCATCGAGCGCTTTTCGAAGCCGACCCAGCGCCTCGATTCGCCAATAGTCGCGGTTCGGGAACTGGTCCTCTGGATACCAGCGCATCGTCGCGACGCCTGCCCACATGAGGATGCGGAATTGCTGCACGAGGTCCAGGTCAGCGCCTGGATACCGCGCTGCGACTTCATGCGGCACGTAGGCGAGGTCGTACTCGATCGGCCCGCGTTGGCACGTGACGTCAATGAACAGCGGGCCGCGCCTGGTGCTGAGCAGGTTCTGCGGATGCGGCTCACCATGCAACAACTGCTCGTCGGAACCCGAACCGCTGATCGCCGCACTCACGCTCTTGAACGTGTCGCAGATCAGCTCGCGGTCAGTGTCGGGAAGTTCCGGAGTCCGGTCCCGGTTGCCGGCAGCGCCGGCCCAACCGTTGAGCCGGTCGGTAATGTGTGGCGCCGACATATCGACCTGGCGCAGGCCGGCATGGAGTTGGACGAGTGCGTGCACATACTCTGCCGGCGCGACGTGTAACGACGTGCCCTCGACCTCCGTACCGTCTGGCCGATCGACGGGCTCGTAATAGGTCCATAGCGTGATAGCGAAATCGTCACGTACAAAGACGCCGGGCTGCACGTGAGGCTCACCCACCGGACTACCGGTTTCGGCGAGACGGCCGGAAATCTCGGCTTCGAACTGCATGCCCGCTTGCCACATCGACGGTCCGACCCGGGCCAGAACATCGCATGGAATCAGGCGTACGGCAATGCGGTCCGAGTTGTGAATGACGACCGCATCGTCGACCTGAAGACCGAGCCCAGTGGCAGTGGCCTTTGCCGCCTCAACCGCGCGCCGGACTTTGGTTGGGTCCATCGCCGTCCTCTCCCCCAGCGTTGTGGTCGCCGTCCAAGCGAGGACAGTCTTGCGTCAATCGGCCAAGTACGCGAACGGAATACGTCCCGTTCGCTGCAAGGATGGGGACCTGGCGTTGGCGCGGATGCGACCGGAAAGGTGCCGATCATGATCCTCCCGAAGGTCCGGGACCCTCGCTTCGTGACGATCCGCCGTGGTGGGAGCCTCACCGATTCGGATCACCACCTTCTCGCACTGTGGGCGGCATCCTGCGCGGAGCACGTTCTTGGCCTCTTCGAGGCGGCTCGGCCCGAGGACTCGCGGCCGCGGCAGGCGATCGAGCACGCCCGCGCCTGGGTACGGGGTGAGGTCACGATGACCCAGGCCCGCTCGGCCGGCGGCCATGCCATGGGTGCGGCCAGAGACTTACGTGGGGCCGCCCGGCATGCCGCGTACGCCGCCGGCCAGGCCGGGGTCGTGGCGCACGTCGCCGCGCACGAGCTCGGCGCCGCCGCCTATGCGATCAAGGCCGTACGCGCAGCCGCGGGCGACGCGGCCGGGCGAGTCGAATGCCAGTGGCAGCGGGACCAACTCCCCCAGGCTATTCGCGAACTGGTACTGGACGATCAGCGATTGCGGAACGAGATTTGCTGGTCGGTCTTCGACTGCTGAGCCTCTCCCCTTGCTTGAAGCTCGACTCGTCAGTCGGTACGTTTGGCTGACTTTTCGTCTCAGCGGCCGCGCCACGTTACGGCGATCGGAATGACGCGACAGAAAGAAATAGCCTTTACGTATCGGCTCACCGGAGCCGGGTGGGCCGAGGCCGATATCACCGTCGGCGACCAGCACATCTCGCTGCTTATCTCCTACCTCAGCGACGGTTTACGTGATCTGCTCCTCGCGGTGTCCGCATTGGCCAACGGAGCCGGCGAGGTCTTCGTGGTGTGGGCTGAGGAGCCTGGCTGCCACGAACTGCAGTTGACTGCCACGTCCTCGGTCTGTCATTTGCGGATTCGCTATTTTCCGGATCTGTGGCCACACGGCGACCGGGAATCCGGAGCAATTCGATTTGATATCGACTGCGGTCTTCGGGATTTCTGCCGAGCCGTCGCGACCGGCGTGCGCGCGTTCTTTGACGACATCGGTGCCGAGGCCTATGCCGAACAATGGAATATGCATCCGTTCCCGGCCGACGCATTGACGCGACTCGAGCAGTCTCAGCCTTGACCCAACGGGACAGGCGGGACGACCGTTTTGAGACGGCCGGTCCTGGTGTCATAGAGCAGGCCCGACACCGCAATTCCGCGCGGTAGCAGCGGATTGGCGTGCAGTACGGCGGTATCGGCGGCGAGGGAACGATACGGGTCGACGATCGTCTCGGCGTCGATCTCGTCGGGTGTGATCCCGAGTTCGGCCGCCAAGGCGTCTTGGTTGTCGACGAGCCGGGTTATCCCGCAATCGGTGTGGTGCAGGACGACCAGGTTCCAGCCGTCGCCGGCCACGCCCCCTTCGGCCTGCGCGATGGCGCGAAGCAGCGCCAGCGTCCGCATCGCGGCGGGCGTTACCCGACCGCCCACGTTGCGGATCACGATCGCCTCGCCCAGACCCAGGCCCATGACGATGGCCGGATCTACCCGCGGGTCGACGCAACCGATGACGATGGTGCGGCCGCTGGGCATCAGGCCAAGCTCGGAAACCTCCTGTTGGTAGGCAAACTCGCTGTTTCGCCAGATCAGGTCGTCCACCTGCAAGCTGGGAACAGACATGGCAATTCTCCTTTTTGTCAGGCATTACCGGCTGAGAACTCGCAACGTTCGAAGCTGCCGGTCAACCGGATGTTGGCAGTGCCAACATTGACGAGAGTGGCAGATAGTGTGGACACTGTCAACATGCAGAGTGGAACTGATCAACGCAGCTACCACCACGGCAACCTGCGGACCGCACTGCTTGATGCTGGCCTCGAGCTGGCACGAACCGGAGGGCCCGCGGCCGTCCTGCTTCGTACCGCCTCGCGACAGGCCGGTGTTTCCCATAACGCCGCGTATCGGCATTTCGCCAACCAGGAAGACTTCGTTGCCGCGGTTGCCGAGCAATGCATGACCCAGCTCGGGCTGCTGATGATCGAGCGGATCGACGGCGTCACCGCGTCCGACCCGGCCGTCCGGGCCCGGATGAAACTCGGCGCACTCGGGCGTGCCTACGTCGAATTCGCCCTGGCCGAGCCGGGCTGGTTTCGCACCGCGTTCAGCGCGGTTCGCCCGCACAGCTCGGCGGTGGGCGCCGGCAGCGATCGGGTTAGTCCGTATGTCCTGCTCGGCGCCCGCCTCGACGAACTGGTCGCGGTCGGCGAGCTGGCACCCGAACGCCGACCCGGCGCGGAATACGCCGCCTGGTCAGGGGTTCATGGCCTTTCGAGTCTGCTGCTGGACGGGCCGCTGCGCGAACTGCCCGAGCCCGAAATCGACAAGGCGCTGCAGATCGTATTCAACATTCTGGACCGCGGACTGTTGCGTGCCTAATGGGTGAGTTCGGCGATCTCTTCGCGAGCGGTCTCCAGTAGCTGGTCCTGGCCGCGTCGGAGCATCGCTTTGTACGCCTCGTCTCCGGTGGCGGCAACTGCGCGCATTACGCCGACCTGCTCATCCAGTTGACGGATCAGCCGGTCAACGACATCGCGGAGCGTCCCTTCCCAGCCGTACGCGCGTAAGAAATCCTCGAGGCGGCGTTGTCGGTGTGAGAATGCGCGGAATCCTTCATCAAGCACCACGGCTCGCGCATGAAGCGGTGTCCACGAAAATGCCACCCAGGCAACGTCATCCTCGCGTTGTGTCGGACCGGCGTTGTCCCAGTCGATGAAGCCAACCAGGCCCCGTTCGTTCCACACTGCGTTGTAGGGCGCGGGATCTCCGTGGCCGACGATCATGCCGGGATGCCAGCTCCTCCCCTCACGCCAAACGGCGTCGATAGGAGGCGCGTAGCTTTCAACGACGCGGTGATAGTGGCGGAGCCACCGTCCGACATCGACGAGCGCCTCATCGCTATGCGTCCAAGCCGGCCACGGCCGTAGGTCGCCAACCGTGTTGCCGGTCAGGTAGGTCAGTGCTTCGCGTCCCTCGTCGTCGACGCCCAAAACCCTTGGCGCACGGTCGAATCCGGATCGCTCGAGGTGCCGAAGCAGGTCGTGGATCGACGCGGTCCACGCACGAACCGGCCGTCGAACGCTGCCATCAACGAGCATCGCGCCACTGTCCCGGCCGCCTTCAAGTCGTTTCTCCACGTCAATCCTCGATGGTGACGGCCAACGCCTCGGCAACCACGTCCGTCCATGAGAAGCGCTCTTCCAGCTTCTGACACTACGTCACCGGTCTGCGCTGATACTGGGCACATGTTGCGTGGCGAACTGGTCGGGCTGCGGGCCCGGATCGATGAGGATGTGCCGATCCT